>CAMZKI010000253.1 GCA_947311125.1 uncultured Chlorobiota bacterium | reverse complement strand
TGTTTTAATTGTTTTTACAACAGCATTACTCTTTGTTTTCGACTTAATTTTTTTCGGATTTCATTTTTACGAAATTTTATTTTTCGGGGTAATTGTTCTTATAATATTAATTGTAAGAAAATACAAAGAGTAATGCTGTTGTAAAAACAATTAAAACAAACAGCTTCAGAAAAGAAATTAATTTTAAAGACAAGCGAATAATTGAATCTGCAAAATAAAATACAGAGAGATAAAGTGCAGAGGTTGATACCAATACAGCAGCAAAATTAATATCCGGATTAATAATCTTTCTTATGTCAAATTGTATTTTCGAGTTTAATATTATGTCTTTAAGTAAGCTTGACGTATCGACAAGCAATAGTGCTGCCGCAAATAAAGCTGCGATAAAAAGGAAATATAAAAACAACGGTCGTTTTTCGGATATTTTTTCAAAAATACTTTCGAGCGGTATTATATTGAATAAATTAGCAACTGTGAATACATAAAAAACAGACACTATAATTATATCGGCAATATTGCCGAACGGGAAACTTCCTGAATAAATTTCGCCGGAATAAAATTCTCCTCCGCTTAGAAACGGCGGAAGATCAAGTTTTAAAATAAAATAAAACAGAATAAAAACCGACAGCCATAAAATACTCGGAAAGAGGTAATTTTTATATGTTTTTTTCAGCAGTTCGGCAGTTGCCGACAATAAAAGTATAAGAGAAATAACAAACAGGAAAAACGGAATGTTATAATCAGTGTTGTTGTTTATTATATTGTTTGAGGGTATAAGAGAGAATAAATAGTTTCCGCCGGAATCTTTTATATTTTTTCCTATAGAAATAGGTGAAGTGGAGACAACTACTGATGACGGCAGATTTAAACCTATGGTAAAGCTGCTTCTGAGATATTTATTTTCATAAAAGAAATTTTTTTTAATACGGTACAGTCCCGTGATTTCAAAATCATTTGTTCTGATAATTTTCAGCCTGTACCAGCCGTTCGGAGCATTTACAACTTCTTTGTCTTCAAAATTTGATTCTGAAAAAAGGAAAGGTGCCGGGAAGGAATTATCAGTCCAAAATTTTAAAGTGTCGTTTTCGTAAATCAGAACCGTAAAATTCTTTTTATATGTTGTTTTAAGCGTGCTGAAGTAAAATGGAGAGTTTCTGCTTTTAAGGATATTTGCTTTTTCTTTCAGTTGTTTTTTGTAATATTGAAGTGTATTTATCAACTCTGTATCATTTTCTTGTATTTTTTTTCAATTTTATTTGTGTCAAGGACATACTGTGATGCTCTTTCGAAATATTTATAAGAAAAATATGACAAAGTAAAGAAAACAACTGCCGCAAAAAAGAGAATAATATGCCTGTATTTTCTAATCATTGTGATAAGGCTCTCTTTTTATGATTGTAAATGCTCTGTAGATTTGTTCAGCAAACAGCAGTCTTACGGGTTGGTGTGAAAATGTCATTTTTGACAATGACAGTTTATCGTTTGCTCTTTTGTAAATATCTTCCGAAAACCCGAATGCGCCGCCGATTAAAAAAACTAAATGCTTGGTTCCCGTGCTAATCTTATTATCAATAAGTTTCGCAAATTCCCGAGATGTATACTGTCTGCCTTTTTCATCAAGCAAAATAAGATAATCATCCGTTTTTAACTGTTTCAGAATTTGTTCGCCTTCTTTTTGTTTAACGATTTTTACCGGCATATTTTTTCCGGTTTTTACGTCTTTTATAATTTTAATTTTAAAATTGATATACCTTTTTATTCTTTTTTCGTATTCTGAAATACCTTTTTCAAGATAGTCGAAAGATGTTTTTCCTGTAAAATACAGCGATAGTTTCATTAATTAAATTAATAAATAATCAAAAACGCAATTTAATGATTTTTTTAGTTTTTGATTATAAAAAAACGAATAAAATACGTTTCTGACACCGTTTTTTACCCGTATTCCCGTTAAAACTTTATTATTTTATTTTTTCTTTCTTCTTTTTTTCTTCGAATAATTCTTTTTTCCCGACCGCTGACCGGAAGACGGTTTTTTCTCTTTTGACAGCTCTGCCAAAACATTCATTCCTTTATACTTACAACCTTTAAATGCTTCTAAAATACTGTCTTCATATTTAGTTTCAACTTCAAAAAAAGAAAAGCTGTCAAGAATATCTATTTTCCCTATATTTATATCCCGCATTTGAGTCTGATCGTTAATTAAGCCTATCAGTTTTGCAGGTGAAAGTTTCTTTTTGGATCCTATGTTTATAAAAAAACGTGAAAATTCTTTATCGCTTCTGTTTTTTCTGTCTTTTCTTTTGCCTTCCGAATCATTAACATTTTCGGAAATATTCAAGTCCGGAGCATCTTTGTAGTAAGACAAAAACCTGTTAAACTCTGCCGAAACAAAATGCTTAATTAATTCTTCACGCGTAAGCCAACTTAATTTTTTATATATAATATCCATAAACGGTTCAATTTGAGCCTCGTCAACTTTAATTTTCTCAATTTTATCAATTAAGTTAAACAGTTGTCGTTCGCATATTTCCTGTCCGCTCGGAATTGATTTTCTGATAATTTTTTTGCCGAGTTTTTTTTCAACATCTCTTAACCTGAATAATTCTTTTGAGTGAATTAAAGACACAGAAGTTCCAGTTCTTCCGGCTCTTCCGGTTCTTCCGCTTCTGTGAATATAAGTTTTCGGGTCTTCCGGTACATTGTAATTAATAACATGGCTTAAGTCATTTACATCCAAGCCTCTTGCCGCAACATCCGTTGCAACGAGAATTTGCAAATGCCTGCTTCTGAACCGGCTCATCACATAATCTCTTTGTGCCTGCGACAAGTCCCCGTGAAGTGCTTCGGCATTATAACCGTTTTCGATAAGTTTATCGGCAATTTCTTTTGTGTCTCTCCGTGTTCGACAAAAAACAATACCGTATATTTTCGGATGCGAATCTAAAATACGTTTTAGCACTTTAAATCTGTCTCTGGCTTTTGAAAGGTAATATTGGTGATTAACGTTTTCTGCACCGATATTTCGTTCACCGACTGAAATTTCATCAGCATCGTGCATATATTTTTTGGCTATCTTAGAAATTTCGGGAGGCATGGTTGCCGAAAACAGCAAAGTTTGCTTTTCTTCAGGAGTTGATTCCAATATGGCATCCAAATCGTCTTTAAATCCCATATCAAGCATTTCATCTGCCTCATCTAAAACAAGGTAACTAATGTTATTAATTTTTAATTTTTTTCGCTTTTTTAAATCTAAAATACGTCCGGGTGTTCCCACAACAATTTGGCAACCTTTATTAAGTTCGGCAATTTGTTTGTCGGCACTTGCACCTCCGTAAACCGTTGCAATTCTGATATTTTTCAAATATTTTGAATAATTTTTAATATCATTACTGATTTGCACACATAACTCTCTCGTCGGCGAAAGAATAAGAGCTTGTGTTTTGCCGATTTCTAAATCAATTTGATTTAAAATAGGCAGTGAAAAAGCGGCTGTTTTTCCTGTTCCGGTTTGTGCGACAGCAACTAAATCTTTCTTTTTTCCCAATAAATACGGAATCGTTAATTGTTGAACCGGTGTGGGATTTTCAAAGCCGAGTTCCGATACGGCTTTTATAATTTGCGGGTTAATTCCCGTCTCTTCAAATGTTTGCATTAATATTTTTTAAAATAAATAAATTATACGCATAAAAAACTTACGATTAAGCATTTTATACAAATTCTGAAAATTACGAAACAAAATATTGAGTAATGAACTGATTTTCGGAATAATTCAGCAAAGTTACTATTTTTTTGTGCTAATGCAATTTATTTATGACAATCTGAAATAAAAACTAAAAAAGAGATACTTGGTAAAAGTATCTCTGCTGTTTCATTCCCTTAAATAAGATTTACCCCCTTCTTCTTTCAAGCAATAACATCATCATACTTCCGAGTAAAATACGAGTTTCTTCGCCCGCTTCAAATTCAGCAAGTTTTTCAATTGAAAATCGCCTTCCGAAAAACGATTTTTCTTTGGCTACTCGTGCAACAAGGGTTCCGTCGGGGCGTTTTACTGTATATTTCGGATTAAAGACATAACCCGTAAGCATACATAAAACCGGTATTTCCGAAAACATGGCATCCATAACTTTTGCAAACGGATTTTCTTCTTCGATAACCAAATCTTGTCTGTCGATTTCATCATACAATTCGTATTTTGCTTTCCATAACGACTTCCAACCTTTACGAGCAACTTTACCGATATTGGTTCCGTCGGAAGCCGTAAAACTGTATGCGGTATTAAAATCCAGCCATTTATTTGCTTGTATAATAAACCTTTCAGATGTCTTTTTCTCATCGGAATAAACAATTACTTTCTCTTTTAATTTAAAAAGTTTTTGTCTTACATAAGCTACTGTTCTGTCATTTGCGTCTTTTGCCGTAAAATCATTAGCAAGTGTTCCTATTCTGAATGTAAATTTTAAAGGATAATTTAGTTGTTCCATTTCTTTATAATCTTTGAGTGAGTAAAATTAAAAAACAAAGGTAAGCAATTTTGCCAAAATCAAGAAGTGCTTTATTTTTTGAAAATATCACCGGAAAATAACCGTTCAAATAAAATAAACAGCTGTTTATAATTCAAAAATTTTAATTTTGCAAACTCGCATATACTTATAAAAAAGCCGAATATGGAAATTATAGAAACACATAACATCGTTAAACAATTTGACAATCACCGGGCTTTGTCCAAAGTTAACATTAAAGTTGATGAAGGCAGTATATTCGGATTATTGGGACCCAACGGAGCCGGAAAAACGACTTTAATCCGTATCATAAACCAAATTACGGCACCCGACGAAGGCGAAGTTTTTTTATTCGGAGAAAAACTAAAACCCGAGCATATTAAAAATATCGGATACCTTCCGGAAGAAAGAGGGCTGTATAAAAAAATGAAAGTAGGCGAGCAGGCAATGTATTTTGCACAACTGAAAGGAATGAGCAAAACCGATGCAAAGACAAAACTAAAAACGTGGTTTCAAAAGTTTGACATACTGTCGTGGTGGGACAAAAAAGTGGAGGAATTGTCAAAAGGGATGCAACAAAAAGTGCAGTTTATCATAACGGTTGTTCACGAACCGAAATTATTGATTTTTGATGAGCCGTTCAGCGGTTTCGACCCTATTAATACCGATATTCTAAAAAATGAAATTCTTACTCTGAAAGAAAAAGGGGCATCGGTTATTTTTTCAACGCATAATATGGCTTCTGTTGAAGAAATTTGCGATAATATAGCCCTAATCAACAAATCAAAAAAGATATTGGACGGCAAAGTTTCGGATATCAAAAACGAATACAAATCAAGTATTTTCGAAATTGTTTTTAAAGGAAACTTCAATAAATTTGATGCAAGCTTAACGGCTGATTATGAGATACTTGAAAATATCAAAAAAAACAGAACTTCCGTATTAAAAGTAAAGTTGCTCAATCAGCTGAAACCAAATGATTTATTAAAACGTATGGTTGAATTCGGTGAAATAGTTTCATTTAACGAACTTATTCCAAGTATGCACGACATTTTTATAAAAGCAGTAAACGAGAATAATTAAATTGAGAGTTTGTAAAGTTAAAAAAGCATAAAATGAACAATATATCTTTAATTTTAAAAAGAGAATATTTTACCAGAGTAAAAAAGAAATCGTTTATTATAATGACGATCATCGGACCGGTTTTAATGGCAGCTTTATTTATTGCTCCGGTTTGGCTGGCAATGGCTGATAATGACGAAGTAAAAACTGTAACGGTTTACGATAATACAGGAAAATATGCACCAGCATTTCGAGACACCGAAACCTTAAAGTTTGTTTTTACGCAGGAAAAAGATGTCGCCAAACGGAAGGAAGAATTTTCAAATTCCGGAAATGATGCTCTGCTTACGATTTTAGATACATTAAGCAATAATTTTGTGCTGTATTCCGAAAAAGCTCCGGATTTCAGTTTAAAAGAACAAATAAGTTCCAATTTGGAAAAATACTTGGAGGAAGAAAATTACAAAAAACTCGGCATTGACAAAGCTCGCTTGGATTCTGCCAAAGTTACCGTTAACATTGAAACTAAAACCCTTACCGCCGAAGGCGAAAAAATAAGCTCTGCCGAACTCGGTATTGCAGTAGGGTATATTGCCGCATTTATTATCTATATGTTCATTTTTATGTACGGTGTACAAGTAATGCGAGGTGTTATCGAAGAAAAAGTTAACCGTGTCATCGAAATTTTAATTTCTTCCGTTAAGCCCTTTCAACTGATGGCGGGAAAAATTATCGGAATTGCATTGGTGGCTCTTACACAATTTATTCTTTGGGCTGTGCTTACAGGAATAATTGTCGGCTTTGTATATCTCACTTTCGGCTCGCAAATGATACCGCAAGGACAAGATATCGGTCAAATTCAAAATATGTCATCGCAACAAATTCACGATTTGGTCGGAAACGGGCAGTTTTCGGATATTATTCTCGGTGTACTGAATTTTGATTGGATTTCGATGTTTGCGGTCTTTTTAATTTTCTTTGCCGGCGGCTATTTGCTCTACGCTTCGCTTTTTGCCGCCATAGGTGCCGCCGTTGATAACGAAACCGACAACCAGCAATTTATGCTCCCGATAACCATTCCGCTGATTTTAGCAATCGTTGCCGCACAAGGCATTATTAAAAATCCCGACGGTGCATTGGCTTTTTGGTTTTCCGTAATTCCGTTTACCTCTCCTATAATTATGCCCCTGCGTGTTGCTTTGGGCAGATATGAAATATGGGAACTCTTGCTGTCCGTAGGATTACTGTTCTTAACTTTTTTAGCAACCGTTTGGTTAGCAGGAAAAATTTACAAAGTCGGTATTTTAATGTACGGAAAAAAAGTATCGTATAAAGAACTTTGGAAATGGTTGAAATATAAATAAATGAAAAGAACAGAACTTCTTCTTCCTGCCGGAAATACCGAAACTTTTTATGCCGCCCTCGAAGGCGGTGCCGATGCCGTATATTTGGGGCTGAAATATTTTAACGCAAGAGGTCGTGCTTTAAATTTTTCAAACAGGCAAATTCCCGTTTTAATTGATTTGGCACATAAGAAAAATTGCAAAGTTTTCATTACTTTAAATACAGTTATAAAAAACCGAGAACTTCCGGAATTGCTTGATGTATTGGATTTTTTGAATAAAATTAAACCCGATGCCGTAATTATTCAGGATTGGGGCGTATATCACCTGGTAAAAAAACATTTCCCGCAACTGACGGTTCATGCCAGCACACAAATGGCAAATCACAACAGCTCCGGAGCAATTTATTCTTATAAAAAAGATTTTGAAAGGGTTATTTTAGCGAGAGAATTAACTTTGCGTGAAGCCAAAGAGGTTAATAAGAAATCAAAAATTCAAACCGAAGTTTTTATTCACGGTGCTTTATGTTACTCATTTTCAGGAATGTGTAATTTCAGCTCCTATCTCGGCGGACACGGTGCCAACAGAGGAATTTGTTCGCAGGTATGCCGCCGAAGTTTTGATACCGGCAAAGAAGATAAATATTTTTACAGTTTAAAAGACAATCAACAAATTGAAAACATTCATAATTTAATTAATGCCGGTATTCATTCTTTAAAAATTGAAGGTCGTTTAAAATCATCGGATTACGTGTATAAAGTTGCACGGGCATACAGAACCGTAATTGACGACAAAGCAAATTTGCCCTACGCACAAGAACTTCTGAAAACCGAAACCGGCAGAAAAAAAACAAGTTATTTTCTCGGAAACGATTTAAGTGATGCAATTACTTATGAAAGCCCGAATACCGGCTTATATCTCGGTAAAATTAAGAAAATTACAAAAACAGGATTTATTTTCGACAGCGATTTTGATTTGCACAACGATTTTCGAATACGCATAAAACATCCGAAAAAAGATGAGCAAATAAACCTTAAAGTTCGGGAATTTTTTCAAAACGAAAAAACGGTTACCGTTGTTGCGGAAGGGAAATTTACGCTCGGAAGTTCGATATATCTTTCCGGAATTATCGAAAGAAAATTTTCATCAAAATTGCCCGAAACAAAAAATAATATTCGTTTCGGCATTTCTTACGGTAAAAAGAAAAACATTATAAAATCTTTTGTAAAAGAAAACCGAAAAACAAATTATTCTTTATTTGTAAGAATTGATAACCTGCAATGGATGAGAAAAATACGTTTTGACGAAATTGATAATATTATTTTTTCTTTTACCCTGAAAGATTTTGAAAATTTAGATGCCGGAGCAGGATTTATACAAAAATTTAGGCATAAAATTTGGATAGAATTTCCGCATTTTATTCCGGAAGGAAAAATTGAAGATTATAAGAAACTTGCCGAAAAATTTTTCGCAAAGGGTTTGAATAAATTCTTTTTAAGCCATATTTCGCAAAAATTACTGCTGCCGAAAAATGCGATTTTTGCCGGAAATGAAAATATGTACTGCTACAATGATGCTGCAATTGATTTTTTCTTTTCTGAAAACGCAAAATTAATTACATATCCGGTTGAAAACGACGAAGAAAACATCTTTTCATACAAAAATAAAAGCGGTATTATGCCGATATATTTTTATCCGCGACTTTTTATTTCTCGAATGCCTGTTAAAATAAGAGAAAGTGAAAGTTTTAAAGACGATTTGAATAATAGCTATCACAAAATTGTTCGCGACGGCATTACTTACACCGTTCCGGAAATTCCGGTTTCGTTTATGCAGTATGTTTCAAAATTTAAGCAAAGCGGCTTTAAAAACTTTCTGATTGATTTAAGTTTTGAAAAACCTTCGGGCAACCGAATAAACACACTTATAAAGCGTTACAAAAACTCGCAACAAATTCAGCCGTCAACAAATTTTAACTATAAGCGGATATTAAAATAACAACACGAAATACTGTTTTTGTATTTTTGACTCATAAAAGTATCTTTGTAAAAAATACACATTTAAATAATTTCGGCAAATTATGGCAAAAATTTTAGTAATTGATGATGAAAAAGCTGTTCGCAATTCATTAAAAGATATTCTGGAATACGAAAATCACGAAGTAAGCCTGTCCGAAGACGGCAAACAAGGTATTAAAGAATTAGAAAATAATGAATATGATATTACACTTTGCGATATAAAAATGCCTGATATTGACGGCATTGAAGTTCTTGAAGAAGCTGTTAAAAAAGGTATTGACACCCGTTTTATTATGATTTCAGGACACGGAACAGTTGATACGGCAGTAGAAGCAATAAAAAAAGGTGCTTTCGATTTTATCGAAAAACCACTGGACCTCAATCGCTTACTTATAACAGTAAAGAATGCCCTTGAAATAGGGAAGTTGACTGCAGAAACCAAGGTTCTGAAAAAAAAGGTAAGTAAAAAATACGAGATGGTAGGAGAAAGCGATGCCGTTAAACATATAAAGGAAATAGTCGACAAAGTTGCCGCAACCGATGCCCGTGTATTAATAACCGGAGCTAACGGAACGGGGAAAGAGCTTGTAGCCCATCGTCTGCACG
This sequence comes from uncultured Chlorobiota bacterium, assembly GCA_947311125.1. Classification (GTDB taxonomy): domain Bacteria; phylum Bacteroidota; class Bacteroidia; order Bacteroidales; family JAADGE01; genus JAADGE01. The sequence continues at coordinate 4,743 of CAMZKI010000253.1, read as the reverse complement.
AAAAAAGCAACAGATGCAGCAGGCCTTTTGTTGAGGTTAATTGTGCCGCCATTCCTTCGGAATTGATAGAAAGTGAACTGTTCGGGCACGAAAAAGGCTCTTTTACTTCAGCCCACAAACAAAGAACCGGCAAGTTTGAACAGGCAAACGGCGGAACTATTTTTCTGGATGAAATAGGAGATATGAGCTTATCGGCACAAGCGAAAGTATTAAGAGCGTTACAAGAAAATAAAATATCGAGGGTAGGAAGCGATAAACAAATAAAAGTTGATGTGCGAATTATAGCAGCAACAAATAAAAACCTTAAAGAGGAAATTGCAGCCAAACGATTCCGTGAAGATTTATATCACCGTATAAGTGTTATTCTTATCCATGTTCCTTCACTTAACGAAAGAAAAGATGACATCCCGATACTTGCGGAGCATTTTATAAAACTGATAAGCAAAGAACACGGTACAGCTAAGAAAAAGATAGAGCCTGCAGCAATTAAAGAACTCCAAAAAATTAACTGGACAGGAAATATTCGCGAACTTCGTAATGTTATTGAACGTTTAATGATACTTTGCGATAAGAAAATTACGGCAAAAGATGTTAAATTATATGCACAGCCAATCAGCAAATGAAATAATTGTTACAAAACAAACCTGTAAGAAAATTTAATTAAAAAAACGTCCGAAGGACTTACTTTAAACATATTTTTTAAACTTTTGCCCGGATTAAAGGTTCCGTCAGAAACGTAATCGGTATTTTCCTGCGACCAAACAAGCCAAAATAAAGAACCGGGTTTATATTCCCATCGCAAAACCAAATTAGAACGAAACTGACTGTATCCGAAATCCGGTTTGTAAATATAATAATCATAATTTGCATCGCCGTTTTCGTCTATTCCGTAAGATAAAAGGTCTGACAAATATGCTGTTTGATTTTCCGAAAAAACACCGAACCTGTCCGTATAATCATCAGCTTTCGGATTTATTATCTTTTTATAGTCGGAATAAATACCGGCACTTACAAAAGGTGCTCCGTAATATTGTATCGTAAAATCCGGAGTAATGCTGTAATTTATTCTTAAAGTTAAAGAAAAAGTTTTTTGATTCAGAGATGCAAATAAATATCGGCTGTCACCTTGGTATTCTTCTGTTTGAACATACTGAAGCTCGGTATATGAATATCTGTAACTTGAAAATATACTTAATGACAGAACGTTTAACGGCTGGTATGATATATTTCCGTAAACACCTAAATTTTCTCCGGAATTATTTTTTTTAAAATTATTATAAAATCCGGCAAAGAGTTTTACTTTTTTTGCAGAATTTGTTCCGAAATTTAAACCGTATCCGAAACCTCCCGGACGTTTCATCGCAGGACCTCCCCGCAATAAATTATTATCAATGTCATAACGTTCTTTTGAGAAATTCATTCTCAAAGACCAGAGATTTTTAAATTTTGCACCGGCACTTACGTTTCCTCCCAGAAATGTGCTTGTTCCTCCGAAATCTAAACCTGTCCATTCATTTATGCTGAAACTTAAGGTTCTGAAAACCGAAAACGGGTCAGTTATATTATAATTAATCCAGGAAAACTGAAATATTGAATTTGCACCTCTTAAATATCCGATATCGTTAAGTTCAAAACCCGGAGAACGCCAAGCTGCGTTTATACCGTAACTTAAACCTTTAGGACTTTGTTTTTCCGCTCTTATATTGCCGCCCCAGCCGGCAAGCCGGGTAAGCGTGCTGTCATAAATTAAATAATCAGCATCCGGTCTTTGAAAATATCTGCGGGACGATAATTGTTGGTCGGATATTGCAGAAGTGCTTCCTTTTAAATAACTTCCTGCAATTTTAACAGATAAAAGGTATTTTTTATCATTAAAAAACTGCATAAAATCCAAACCTCCCGTATAAGCATTTTTATTTAAAAAATCGAAGTGTTTTTCCTCCGTAAACCTGTTAACGGAAGTTACCATTCCTCCTATTACGGTATTTCCGTCATTTAAGTCTTTTTGAAGTCTGCCTGTAAAGTAATTTGTGTACGGCTCAACCGATATTTTTTTTCTTTTTCCGAAGCTGTCAATTTCTGCAAACATTTTATCCGTGAAACTTTCTACAATCCCTATCGACAATCCGTTTTTTGTTTTTCCGGTTAGTTTTACCGCTCCTAATATTCTTGTATTTTCCGGCATATCAACATATTCTCCCGCCGACAAGTCATTGTAAATGTAATATTGCGGCTTTCTCCCTATTCTCCTTGAATAAAATAAATTGTCGCGAGCCCAAGGACTGCCTCCCGGTGTTATTTGATAATCTGTTATATTCTTTCCTTCAACAAAAAACGGTCTTTTCTCCGAAAAAAAAGTTTCAAAAACCGTTAAATTAATTTCGGACGGGTCGGCTTCTACTTGTCCGAAATCCGGATTTACCGCAATGTTTAAAGTAATGTCATTGGTTATTCCGATTTTTCCGTCTATACCTCCGCTGTATGACATGTCATTTCCGTCAGCAAACGGATTACCTTCTTCTTTCTCATATTTAGTATATTTCAGTGAAACATACGGGGCAATTTCTATCTGTCTTTTGGGTTCTAAATTTGTCAGCCCCTCCAATGTTCCGAAACGACTTACCCAGCCGGATTTTTCTTTTGATACAAACTGCCATATATCCCATTCATTTTCTCTGAAAATGTACCTCCCTATTTGCAGCCCCCATATTTGATGTTCTTTTTTGCTGAAACGTAATTGACTTAAAGGAATCTTCATTTCCGCATACCATCCACTGTTGTTCTTTCTTGTTTTGACCTCCCAAAGAGGGTCCCATGTCGGGTCATCGTTATTCATATCATCGTTTGAGGTTACGGCATCATTTCTTACACCCGCCGCATTAACCGCAAAAACAAAAGCTGTCTTTTTATCGTAATAGCTGTCAAACTGGACAACGACCATATCTCCCTCCCACTTGTCCCTTCTGCTCATTCTTCTTTCTATTTTTTCAGGTTCGTTGTCATAAGCAAATATTGCCACATAAATATTGTTGTCGTCATAGGTAATTTTAAACTCGGTTTCTTGACTTGGTTCGGCTTTCTCTACAGGCTCAAACTGAACAAAATTTTTTCCTGTACTTGCCGATTTCCATACATCTTCGTCAAAAACACCGTCTATTTTTATTTTTTGTCCGTCTGTTTTTTGTGCACGATATGATTTTACCTGAGAATTTCCGGATAAAAATGCAAGCAGCAGCAATGTTAATGCCAAAGATTTCTTCATATTAACTGTCTTGATATTTAATCTTAATTTAAAATTCATAAATTTTACAAATATTGTGTTTTATCCTAATTTCCTTATAGTTTTTTGTCATAATACATTTTATATCTGACAAACTGCATTTTTTAATTTACTATTGCAGTTAATCTGTTGTAAGTTATTGTTTATAGTAAATAGTCCGCTAATTAAGAATTTAGTATATTTTTGTGATAAAAATATATTCAGGCACCAATTTTATGCTGAGCAAAACAAGAAATATCAGAAACATTAACTATAAAAGAATCGGCTATCATATTCTTTTTTGGGTTGTTTTAAGCGTATTTTATGATTCTATAATTTCATTCATAGGCAACAAGTCTTTTATTGATACTCTCATACATGACTTACTCTATTTCTTCCCTACAGATATACTCGGAGTTTATTTTACCATATACTTTTTGATTCCGCGATTTTTGTTAAAGAAAAAATACAGACGTTTTATTTTATTCTTTTTTGCTTTTTTTATTTTTTTGATGCTTGCCGTTACTATGCCTCTTCAGTATTTTGGGATGTATGCCGAACATACGAAAACAGGTACGCCTGTTCCTTCATTTTTAGAATACGCAGAAAAAAACCTGCTTATAGCTATGACCGTGAAGTTAATGATAATAGGTATTGCAACAACCATAAAGCTTGCAAAAGTTTGGTTCGCATCTCAAAAAAGACAGCAAAATTTAATGAATGAAAAACTGGAAATAAAATTAAAACTTAAAGAAGCAGAACTGAAATTTCTGAAATCACAAATTAATCCCCATTTTCTTTTCAATGCTCTGAATAATTTATACGGTTTAACACTTGAAAAGTCACCTAAAGCTCCGGACGTTGTCTTAAAAATATCTTCTCTGCTCGATTATGTTTTATACGAGTGTAATGTTCCTGAAATTGAGTTATCAAAAGAAATAGAAAACTTAAAAAGATATATTGATTTGCAGAAAATAAGATATGACGACAAAGTAAATATATCAATTGATATTGACGGCGATACATCTGAAATTAAAATTGCTCCGTTACTTATACTCCCGCTGATAGAAAATTCTTTTAAGCACGGACTTGAAAAAGATTTAGGCGTCGGTTTCATTAAAATAATTATAAATGTTTCTGAAAGTAATGATTTTTCTGTTAAGATAATCAACAGCCTCAACGGTGAAAAAAACCATAAAGGTGAAGGAATAGGTTTATCAAATTTACGCCGCCGTTTAGAATTACAGTACCCCGAAAAACACAAACTGATTATATCTTCCGACAATAAGCAATATACTGCGGAACTTGATATTGATATGAATTAATACTTTTACCTGCCGAGCTTTGCTTAAGTCGTTAAAATTTGTTAAAACACAAAGACGGCTCTAAACTGTAACAAATTGAAAATCTGTTATTATAAGCAAACATTAACGGCTTTAAAGACTTATATTTTTTATATAAACTGTTAATATTTTTTTTTTTTT
>CAMZKI010000252.1 GCA_947311125.1 uncultured Chlorobiota bacterium | reverse complement strand
AGACATAATATTTATTAATAATTCTTGCAAATTCATCTGTTTCATAAATGTTGTTAGATGAGAACGAATAGTATCTATTTGTAATTCTGTTGAAGATTTTTTTATTGGTATATTGAGAGTTGTGAATTGCTTTCATTTTGTATCTTTGACGTATTAAACACAGTATAGAAGCTCATATTATACTGATATACTTCAAATTACGCCTAAAATCACAACTAAAAAAACTGTGTTAAAAACCGACTTGTTTTTTATTTTCAAGTCGGTTTTTTTTATTTGAATTAAAGCACAATTTTGATTTCGATGTATCTTAAATACAAGAATATTTTAAAAAAGTGTAAGTTGCTGCGGCATTTCCGGAGGTTTTTCTTTTTTCTTTCCGTGATATAATTCAATCATACCGAATTGTTTGTCGGTTATTTGCATAATGGCTACAAAACCGTCGGGAGGCAAAAAACTTTTTACGCGTTTTATATGCACCTGCATATTTTCTCTGCTGGCACAATGTCGCATATATATTGAAAACTGAAACATCGAAAAACCGTCTTTTTGCAATCTCTTTCTGAAAAGATTTGCATTTCTGCGATCTTTTTTTGTTTCCGTAGGCAAATCAAAAAATACCATAACCCACATAATCCTATATTGATTTAAACGTTCAAGTTTCATATTATTTTTTAATCTCGCCGTGTTTTTAAAAGACACCGATATTAAGCTTCAATTTCAGGATAGAGAATTTTTCGGGAATTGCCCGCAAAGCAATGAAACAGACTAGCACTCGTTCTTAATGCGGCATTCATCAAAGGACTTTTTTTACCGTCAATCGTTACATCTGCAACCGGTATTGTCAGCAGTTCTTTTTTAATTTCGGGTGTCAGTTCAAAATTTTCTGTTTCCCAATCTTCCGAATAGTATTTTTCGCATAAATCTCTTACAATTTCATCAACAAAAGGTCGGTACGGTTCCATAATATCGTCTGCCAAAACATAAGCATTATATTTATTACGGTGATGTATCCCGAAAATTGGAAGCAAGCCGGATGCCGTTAAACTTCTTGCAATAACTGCCCGCAGGATTGCGTATCCGTAGTTTAACAAATTATTAGGCGGTTTTTCAAACCTTCCTCTTTTAAAATCAGGGATAATATCCGAAAAAATTGTTTTCCAATAAAATGCCGCCGCCCTGCCTTCGTAATTATCGGGGTCGCCGGATTTTACGGATTTTTCCCAATATTCTAAATTTTCATATATATTTTTATTGACACGACGACCTGAAGTTACGGTATCAATCTCCGATATTATCAAAAGGTTTTTTTGATTTCTGATCTTTGCTTTTACGGTTTGTTGCCAAAGATTTTTCTTTAAGGGCAAACTTGCTTCTGTCTGATATTTGTATCTTTCCTGCTGAACGGTATTTCCGTCAAGATTAAGCATAAGACCTTGCGGCATATGTCTTTCGTCGCATACGATAAAGGCTGCGTTATTGTGCAAAAGTTTGCTGATTATTTTTTGCGAAATTGTTAATTTGTGTGCATCAAGAATTACTACGCCTATATCTTCAATCGGGATTGTTACCGCCGGGTTTTCGGGATTTTCAAATCTTACGACCAATTGTTCGTCTTTGGTGCTCAGGTAGGTCGTATTTCCGAAGTATAAGGTGCGTTTTATCATGGTGTTTATTTTTTCTGTATTTATACAATTACTTAAAGTTATCGTATAAGTTTTAACTTTTCGACTATCTTTTAACTCCTGTAATTTGCCCTATGCGGTTTACTTCTAATTTCCAGCAAATGTCTTTAATTTGTTTACCTTCAAAACTTGCAGTTTTTGTATCATAAGAACCTTTTAACTTGCCTTTATTTTCATCAAATGATAAATCAACTTCTTTTGGTGCAATATTTATAGCTAAATGAACAGGTGTAAAATATATTGCTGAACTGAAATCATTAACAACAAAAATTCTACTAACTTGTTCTTTAGATAAATTATCAAAATCCACAGAGGTTAGATTTTCCATTTCTTCATCAGTCGGCACATACACTAAATCTCCGGGTGAAAGTGAGAATAAAAATCTACCTTTTTCATTGTTCAAAGGAATCATTTCTATATCTTTTTGTTCTTCTTTTGGCTGTTCAGCACGCCATTTTTGATGAGCGATTACTTCATTTAAAGGTATTGTTTCATATGCTCTTACTTTATTTCCGTTTTTATTTTCAGTTTCGTAGATTGCAAAAAACAGGTTGGTGCCTTTTGCTGCTTCAACATATTTTTTGTTTTTTGCAGAATTTGGATTATCGGAAACAGGAAATTTCATACCCTCTTCTTTTAATCTAACTTTGAAAATTGGTTGATGATTTTTTCCGTTATTTAAAGAAATAATATTTTTGTTTAACTCTTCAACTCCCTCCTGACTGAATGCACTTTCAAAATCCTCTTTTCCTTTATCATCTATATAATTTTTTATATGTCTATCTAAATTAGTTTTAATACCACTGTCGGTAATCTTATCCCAATGTTTCCTGTTCTTAATCTCGTTTAATGATGTTCTTACAGCCGTATATATTTTCCCTTTTCCTGCTTTTTCATTTAATTTTCCTGAAACTGTTTCTTTGTGCAAAGGTTTACGTATAGCCCAATTTTTGCCTTCTTGTT
>CAMZKI010000251.1 GCA_947311125.1 uncultured Chlorobiota bacterium | reverse complement strand
TGTTAAAATATTAGACAGCGAACTAAAAAAGGTAAATACGGATTATGCCGCAAAACGTCATAAAGATTTGACATTGCGAATGCCCGTTGTAAATATTGCCGGGGAGGGATTGTTTTATGAATGGCTTAAAGAAAAGGGAAAACTCGGAGGACAGAATAAAATTCCCCGACTGTCAAATACCCGAATTTATATTGATGAGCTGCTTGCTTTAAATTCAAAAAAAACCGTTTCGTGAAAACTCTGACCTTGTTGTTATTTCTGTCTTCGATATTTTATTTGTCGGATATTAAACTAAAGCACACCGTTGATATAAAAGCCGATAAAATTTATACCGACGAATTCAGAAATCTTTATGTTATTTCAGGAAGTTCTTTTTTTAAACTCAATTCCGAAGGAAAAAAACTATATGAATACGACAATAACTTTCGGGAAAAAATTTCATTTGCAGACGTAAAAAATTCATTAAGAATATTAATTTTTTACGAAGAGACAAACAAAATTGTTTTTCTTGATAATAAGCTGAGTGTTACCGGGAATACCTTTAACCTTGAAAATAAGGATATTTTCGGAAAATGTTTGGTTGCGGTTGCAGAAACCGGAGATTTTTGGGTGCTGGATATTTCAAACAACACTCTTATAAAATTTAATTCTGCATTTAAAGATATTTTCAAAAAAGAGCTGTTTGAAATCAGCGGAACTCCCGATTTTATGACAACCGGAAATAATACGGTTTATATAAAAACAACCGAGGGGTATGTTTATGTTTACGATAACCTCGGGAATTTTTACTTTAAACCGGAAAAAAAAATAATGTCTGATTTTCAAACAGATAACAACAGCCTTTTATACTTAAATAAACAAGAAAAAATATTTGTTTCCTATAAACCGGAAAGCGAAGATTCTGCCTGTATAAAATTACCCGATACCGTTAATGTTTCATTAGCCGTAAAATCGTCCGACCGTCTTTTTTTCAGCGATAAAATGAAAGTTTATATTGCCGAAATTAATGAAAGAAAAGATAAGCAATAAGTATTGCGGCAATTATTCCCGCAAAATCGGCAATCAAACCGGCTGTTACGGCATATCTCGTATTTTTTATTCCTACGGAACCGAAATAAACGGCAATAATATAAAATGTTGTATCCGTGGCTCCCTGCACTGTTGAAGCCACTCTGCCGACAAATGAATCCGGACCGTGAGCTTTCATTGCATCAATCATCATCCCCCTTGCACCTGTTCCGCTTAAAGGTTTCATAAGAGCCGTAGGCAGAGCCTCAATAAAATCGGTATTTATACCAATTGTTTTAAAAATGTAAGTAAAGCCGGATATGAGATACTCCATTGCACCTGATGCCCTGAAAACACCTATTGCAACCAATATTGCCACAAGATAAGGTATTATTTTTACGGCTGTTTTAAAGCCGTCTTTTGCACCTTCAATAAATGCATCATAAACGTTTATCTTTTTTATTGCCGCTAAAGTGATAAAGAAAATTATTATTCCGAAAAGTAAAACATTGCTTGTAACAGAAGAAATTTCGGTAATTCTTTCTTTAGGAAGTTGCTGCAAATACATTATTATTCCGAAAATAAATGCTGAAAGTCCGCCTAAATATGCCAGTATTACTTTGTTGAAAAGGTTTATTTTCTGGTAAACGGCAACAGCAATTAATCCTGCTAAAGTTGAAAAAAATGTTGCCAGCAAAATGGGAATAAAAATGTCCGAAGGGTCTGCAGCTCCGAGTTGTGCTCTGTAAACCATTATGCTTACGGGAATAAGCGTAAGTCCTGAGGTGTTAAGCACCAAAAACATAATTTGTGCATTGCTTGCCGTATCTTTTTTCGGATTGCTTTCCTGAAGCTGTTCCATTGCTTTAAGACCTATCGGTGTTGCGGCATTATCAAGTCCCAGCATATTTGCGGCTATATTCATCATTATGGAACCGTATGCGGGATGGTCTTTTTTCAGTTCGGGAAATAATTTTCTGAAAAAGGGGTTTACAAGTTTTGAAAATAATTTAATTACTCCGCCTTTTTCTCCGATTTTCATTATTCCCATCCACAAAGTTAAAACTCCGGTAAGCCCCAGCGATATTTCAAAGCCGGTTTTTGCCGTATCGAAAGTACTCATCATTATTTCCGAAAAAATACCGGTATCTCCGAGAAAAATCAGCTTAATAAGCCCTACAATAAAAGCGATTAAAAAAAAAGCTATCCAAATATAGTTTAAAACCATAAATTTGTATTGTTGAAAATAATATGCTAAGATTAAATTTATTACAAAGATAAAATAATATTTCTTTTACTTTTGCAATTTAATATTCTGAAAATGGGAATAATTGCAAAGCAAACAATAAAAGGCTCGGTATATACATATGCAGGTGCAATAATAGGTTTTGTTAATGCCGGTTTGCTTATGCCTAAGTTTCTTTCGGTTGAACAGGTTGGGCTGATAAACTTGCTGATTGCGCTGACACTTGTTTTTTCACAACTCGGAAATTTAGGTTTTGCAGGTGCAATAACCCGCCTTTTCCCGTATTTCAGGGATGATAAAAAAAAGCATAACGGTATTCTTACTTTGGGCATATTAATTTCTTCGGCAGGCTTTATAATTTCTTATACTGTCTTTGTTTTTGTTCGTAAGTATCTTATTATCAGCAATTATGAAGTGTCATCCTTGCTGTCTGAAAATATATTTTATATTCCGATTCTGAGCTTTTTTGTTATATTTTTCTATTTACTTGACAACTACAACAAGGTTCTTTTTGATGCCGTAACCGGAACTTTTTTAAGAGAATTTCTTGTTCGCTTTCTTGATTTGATTTTAATAATTGCATTCATATTTGACTATGTTGATTTTAATGTTTTCGTTCTTTTTTATGTGATAATATATGCACTACCGTCTGTTATTTTATTTTTTATTCTGATAAAAAGGAAAGTCCTTTACTTGGTCAGGATTAACAGTGAATTGATAATTTCCCTTAAACAGGAACTTATAAAAATTTCATTGTTTTGGATTATTGCAGGGTTTGCCGGTGTTGCTGTTCAGGCAATAGATAAGTATATGACAAATTTTTATCTCGGTCTCGGGGCTTCGGGTATTTATGCTGTTTCATTTTTTTTCGGAGTTTTGGTATCGTTACCCGCAAGGCCAATGAGAAAAATTTCTTCTGTCATTATTGCGGAAGCATGGAAAAAAGATGACAGAAAAACCATAGCGGAGATATATAAAAAAAGCAGTATTAATATGTTTTTAATAAGCGTATTATTAGTTGCCGGAATATGGATAAATATTGATAATATATTTAAAATTTTGCCGGAATATTCCGAAGGTAAATATGTTATACTGTTTATTTCACTGCTGAGCATGGTTGATATGTCGTCCGGAACGGCAATAACAATAATTGCAAATTCAAAACATTACAGGATAAACGCCTATGTTATGGTATTTACTTTGTTAATGATTGTTATTACCAATGTTATATTTATTAATTTATGGGGATTGAAAGGTGCAGCTTTTGCATCTTTAATTTCAATTTCTGCTTCCGTATTTATCAGATTTTTATTTTTATATAAGAAATTTAAATTTCAACCCTACACCGTCAAACATCTTATCATTTTACTAATAGCAATAGTTTCATTGATAATAAACTATTTAATACCGAAGTTTGCCGATTACTTTTTAACTCTTTTAATAATTTGGTTTACTGTTTTGTTTACCTCTTCGGAAACTTTAAAAAAATATATTAATCCGGA
>CAMZKI010000250.1 GCA_947311125.1 uncultured Chlorobiota bacterium | reverse complement strand
TTTTTTTAATATTTTTATAAGTTATTTTAAGAAAAATAAATATTGATGTATAAGAAGAAGATTCTTGTTATTATTTTGTTTATTATATCAATAAGTCTTGCTACAGGACAGAGCAGCAAGACTGACAGCCTGTTGTTAAAAATAGGTCAAGTAAAAGAAGATACTGTCAAAGTTAAGTTATTATTGTCTTTATCAGATAATTACTTAAGTATTTCTGAGATGGACTCTTCTGTCTTTTATGCAGAAAAAGCTCTTAATTTATCTGAAAAAAATAATTACACATACGGAATTATAGAGTCTGCTTATTCATTAGGGATAATTTATTACTATAAATCTTTTTTTAAAATTTCTGAAAAATATTTTAAGTTATCTTTAGAGAAATCTAAGTTGATAAATAACATTTATTACCAAATAAACTCATATAATACTCTTGGTGTTGTTAATGACAGCAAAGGGAATTATTCAAAAGCTCTTGAATATTATTTTAAAGCGCTGGCAATAAGCGAAGATGAAGTTGATGAGAAAAGTAAAGGGCAGATATACAATAATATAGGCTTAATATATATGCAAAATAAAGATTATAAGAATGCTGAAAAGTATTTAAAAAAATCTTATGATTTAAGTAAAGCAAATAACGATGAATCAGGCATTGCAAGCTATTATATTAATTACGGCTTAATACTTTTTGAAAAAGGAAAATATGATGAAGCATTATCATACTTTAAAAAAGCTTTGGTAATTGAGATAAAACTGAAAGATTTGTTAGCAATAGCAACGTGCTATGAAAATATGGCGGATGTTTACAGAGAAACAGGAAAATATAAATTAGCCGAGAGATACTACCATTCTGCGGTTGAAGAAAATAACGCATACGGAAATAAAGAAGGTATTGCATCTCTGTACCTTGGCTTGGGAGATATGTATTTAAAAATGCAAAATTTTGAAGAAGCGAAACAGTATTTTATAAATTCTGCCGAAACAGCTGCGGAAATTGAAGCGAATCAAATAGTTGCAGACGCTTATGAAAAATTGACGGGATTATATAAAAAAAAGAAGGATTACAAAAAAGCACTGGAGTATTACGAAAAATTAAAAAAAATTAATGATTCAGTTTTTAAAAAGGAGGGCAGCGATAAAATAGCAGAACTTAAAATTGCATATGAATATGAAAAAAAAGAAAAAGAGAATAAACTTTTAAGAGAGAATCAGGTAATTGCTCAAAAAAATATTGAATATCAAAGAACAGTTAAAAGGTATCTGATAATCGGGATTGTTTTCTTTATTATACTTTCGGTGTTTCTCATTTTTTTAAGCCTGCGTATAAAAAGAAATAATAAAATCCTTTCTGTTACACTTAAAGAAATTAAAAAACAGAGAAAAGAAAAAACAGAAATAAAGCAAAGATTAAACTTGCAAGAGGCGCATTTAGAATCTTTTATGAATAATGCCGTTGATTTTGTGATATACAGAATAAAAGCTGATACCGATAAGAAAAATTTCGGAGAAGTCGTTTTTTACAGTAAGTCAATAAAGCAAATTCTCGGGCTTAAAGATCCGGATAATTACAAAAGTTGGTTTGCAAATATCCATAAAGACGATTATGACAGGATAATTAAAGCAAACTATTATTCCGGAGAAACAGGAAAAATATTTAACGAGGTCTTCAGATATTATAATTCGGAGAAACGTAAATGGATTTGGCTGCACGTAATTTCAAATCAGGTAACTGACGAAAATACAAATGAAAAATTTTTCAACGGTATTATGATTGAAATTACCGAACAAAAAAAATTAGAAGAAGCCCTTGCTCAAAGCGAAATTAAATACAGAAACTTGATGGAAAACCTGTCGGAAGGCGTATGTATTAACGATTCGCAGGAAAACTTTACTCTGGCAAACAAAACTGCAAATAAAATCTTCGGTGTTGAGAATAACGGTTTAACAGGAAGAAACCTGAAAGAATTTATAGATGAAAAATATTATGCTTACATCTCAAAAAAATCAGAAGAAAGATCCGAAGGAAAAACAGGAGATTATGAATTGTCGATTATACGAGAGAATGATAAAAAACAAAGACTTATTCATGTAAAAGCAATACCTCGAATAACAGACGGAATTCATACCGAAACCGTAGCAATTATAAGAGATGTTACAGAAGAAAAAGAAGCAGAAAAAAGACTTAAAGAAAGTGAAGAAAACTACAGAAGTCTTTTTGAAAATAACCCGGTAATATTATGGGAAGAAGACTATTCAGGCATTAAGAAACTTTTAGATGAGAAAAAGACAGAAATTAAAGAAGATATAAAAGAATATATAGAGAATAATACCGACTTTGTAGAATTGTGCAATAAAAAATATAAACTCCTGAAGATAAATTCAGAGACTTTAAATATCCTGAAAGCCCCGTCAAAAGAATTTATTTACAAAAATACTCATAAATTTTTTACGGATGATTCTTTTTCAATGTTTAAAGAAATACTATATACATTTTCAAAAAATGAGAAATCATTTCAGAAAGAAGTTAAACTTAAAGATTATTACGGAAAGCCTGTGTATGTATTTCTGAAGTTATTCGTGTTAAATGATGATTATAAGAGAGTTATTGTTACGATGATTGATTTGTCAGGTATTAAAAAAATTGAGAAAGAATTAATAGACGCACGCTATAAAGCAGAGGAGGCTAACCGCTTAAAAAGTGAATTTTTGGCAAATATGTCTCACGAAATAAGAACTCCTATGAATGCAATTATAGGATTCTCAGATATTCTGTCAAAAAGAGTTACCGATGAAAAAAATAAAATGTTTCTTGATAATATAAGAATAAGCAGTAATAACCTGCTTGAACTTATTAACGATATTTTAGACCTTTCTAAAATTGAAGCCGGAGAAATGACAATAAAAAATAAGCCGGACAATATTAAATCAATAATTAAAGAAGTAACAGATTTATTTTTGCCAAAAACAATAGAAAAAGGGATAGAACTAAAAGTTGAATTTACCCCGGATATACCGGAAATAATTTTGTTTGACGGGGTAAGAATAAGGCAGATACTACTTAACCTTATAGGTAATGCCGTTAAGTTTACCGAAAAAGGGTTTGTTTCAGTTTATACTGCAACTAAAAACAAAACACCCACAAAAACCGATTTGATAATAAAAGTAAAAGATACGGGAATAGGAGTTCCCGAAGATCAAATTGACACGATATTTGAGTCGTTCAGGCAATCAGAAACACTTGATATCAGAACATTCGGAGGGACAGGCTTAGGATTATCAATATCAAAAAAACTGACGGAATTAATGAACGGGAGGATATTCGTTAAAAGCGAAGTCGGTAAAGGCACAGAGTTCACAATTGAGCTTAAAAATATTGAAATACCCGGCATCGAAAAAGAAGAAACAGAAGAAAATAACATAAAGGATGATGACACAAGGCTTCCGAAAATTACAATACTTTATGCCGATGATATGCTTATAAACCGGGAACTGATTAAAGCAATGAGCCACGACTTAAATTTTACTGTTATTGAAGCTGAAAACGGACAGCAAATACTTGAAATACTTGAGCAGACAACTCCGAATATGATTCTTACAGATATCAGAATGCCTGTTCTTGACGGTTATGAAGCCGTAAAAATAATTAAGAAAAATAAACGTTATAAAAACATACCCGTAATAGCGCTTACTGCTTATGCCGTGGATAATGAAATACAAAAATACGGAAAAATATTTGACGACTACCTGACTAAACATTTAACTAAAGATAAACTTTCGGATACAATCCGCAAATTTTTTCACTGATTATGAAAAAAATTATAACCCTTATTCTCCTGATTCTTATAATTAATACGATTGCAGAATCTCAAACCACACAAATATTCAGAGATAATTTTAATGACAATTCTAATTTTTGGCCCGACGATCAATATACAAAAATAAAAAACGGTTTTCTTATTGCATCCTGCGGAGCCGATTATATATTCAGAATGAGCTTTAAAGAAGTCGTTTTCAATGAGAAAAAAGATTTTTATATAGAAACCAAAATAAAGCAAGTTTCCGGTACGGAAAAAAAAGGATACGGTATTGTTTGGGGGACATCGTCATGGAAAAACAGCCTTATATTTGATATTGCCTCAGAAGGTTGGTTCAGGATATACGGTTACAAAAACTCTAAACTTTTCTATATAAAAAAAGCAAGTTGGCGAAAAGATATTATTAAACCGAAAAATACTTTTAACACTCTGACAATTAAAAAAGTCGGTAATAATTTAAACTTTTACATCAACGGCAAAAAAGTATTTACATCAGGAACTTATGCATTTTCAGGATACTATGCAGGAGTTGTTGCAGGACAGGACACAAAAATAGCTGCCGATTATTTTCTGATTAAAGCCGAAAAACGGAAAATTAACCTTTTAAGTAATCAAATTTCAAAATTCACGAAAGAAAATATGGGCTTAAACATAAATTCTCCGTATTCGGAGATAGCACCTGTTATATCTCCTGACGGAAAAACACTATATGTAGCAAGAGCAAACCATCCGCGAAATATAAAACCTGTAAGCAAATATGATATTTGGTATTCTGAACTTCAGCCCGACGGGCGATGGTCTAAACTTAAACACGCTCCCAAACCGCTGAATAATTCAGGGGATAATGTTGTTATTTCGGTATCTCCGGATAACAATACATTGTTTTTAGAAACACTTTATAATCCTGACGGAAGTTTCAAAAGCGACCAAGGTATTTCCGTATCATACAGAACTGCAACAGGATGGACAGTCCCGAGAGAAATAAAAATCAGAAATTATTATAACAGAAATATATACGAAAGTTTTGCCTTTTCGCCCGGAAACGAAGTATTGGTAATGTCTGTCGAAAGAGATGATTCATACGGTGAAAAAGATATGTATGTCAGTTTTCTGCAGCCCGACGGCTCATACAGTGAACCCAAAAATATGGGTCCCGTTTTAAACAGCTATCTCGGAGAAGGAACACCGTATATTGCTCCCGATAATAAAACTCTTTATTTTTATTCGTTTACAGAACCGGGCTACGGCGATGCCGATATTTTTGTTTCAAAACGCCTTGATGACACCTGGATAAAATGGAGCACACCAAAAAATCTCGGTAAAAAAATAAATTCTTCTAAATGGGATGTTTATTACACGGTTGCCGCAAAAGGCGATTATGCCTATTTGGTTTCTTCCGAAACATCTTTCGGAAATGAAGATATTTTCAGAATAAAACTGAGAGATATAGAAAAACCTGACCCCGTAGTTTTAATATACGGAAAAGTGCTTGATGCAAAAACTAAAAAACCGATAAGTGCCAAAGTTATATATGAAAATTCGAAAACCGGAAAAATTGAAGGCGAAGCACGAAGCAATCCTAAAAACGGATCTTATAAAGTTGTTTTACCTTACGGAGTAAAATACAACGTAAGAGCGGATAAAGAAGGGTATTTTGCAATTAATGAAGTGATAGATGTCCGAAAAACAAAATCATATAAAGAACTGAAAAAAGATTTATTTATGAATCCTCTCGTCAAAGAAGAAACTATTGTCCTGCATAATGTTCATTTTTATTCTACTAAAGCTGTTTTATTACCCTCGTCTTACGAAGAACTAAATCGTTTGGTTAAACTTATGAAGAAAAACAAGGATATGAAAATTGAAATAATAGGTCATACGGAATCTACTCCCGGATATGAAAAGCAGTTAATGAAACTTTCAAGACAAAGAGCCGAAGCCGTAAAAAAATATATGATTTTGAAAGGAATTACCGGTGAAAGAATTAAAACGACAGCTTTCGGCGGGACAAAACCCCTTGCAGATAACTTAACAGAAAGCGGAAGAAAGAAAAACAGACGTGTAGAATTCAGAATAATAAGCAAATAAAAAAACAGCCCCTTTAAACAGGAGCTGTTAACTTTGAAATTAACTAACCTGAAACTCTTTTTTGATTTCTTTTTAAAATATTTTCCAGAGTTTCTCCCGGATTTTTAAACTTGCCTGCAAAAATCATTGCTGCAATAATATAAGGTTTCCATCCGGCTTCTTTATAAGTTTCAATTCTGTATCTTTCAAAAATTTCGTTTGTAACTTCTCCGTTTTCACAATTCAAACCCGAAATATCGGCAGGCAGAGGATGCATATAAAGTGCATTTTTATTTTTGGTAAGATTTACCATATCTTCGTTAACTTCCCATTGCTTATGTTTTGCATTTTCGGCAAGTGCTTGCTCTTCAAGTTTTTTCAATCCTTCACTGTCGTTGTTACGAAGCAGTTCGGTACGGCTGCCCATAACCCAATACGGTGCCCAACTTTTCGGATAAATAATATCGGCATCTTTAAATGCATTATTCATTGAATCAGTAATTTCAAAACTTCCGCCGCTTGCTTTTGCCTGTTTTGCGGCAATTTTTTCAACTTCGGGTATTAAGTTATAATTTTCGGGATATGCCAATGAAACATTCATTCCTAAACGTGTCATCAGTCCTATAATTCCTTGCGGAACCGATAAGGGCTTTCCGTAGCTCGGAGAATATGCCCAGGTAACGGCAATTTTTTTGCCTTTAAGTTTATCAAGACCTCCGAAATGTTTTATTAAATGTTGTAAATCAGCCATCGATTGGGTAGGGTGGTCCACATCGCTTTGCAGGTTTACAATGGTAGGTCGCGAAGGCAAAACTCCTTGATTATAACCGTCTGTTAAAGCATCACCGAATTCACGCATATATGCCTCGCCTGCTCCGAGATACATATCATCTCTTATTCCGACGGCTTCCGTAAGAAACGAAATCATGTTAGCAGTTTCTCGAACCGTTTCGCCGTGTGCAATTTGTGCTTTTTTCTCGTCTAAATCCTGAACTGACAGACCAAGTAAACTTGCTGCAGATGAATAAGAAAAGCGTGTTCTTGTTGAATTATCTCTGAAAAGCGAGACCGCCAAACCGCTGTCAAATACTTTCGGCGAAATATTATTATCGCGCATTTCTTTCAGTGTTTCGGCAATTAAAAGTATTTGTTTTAAATCGTCTTCCGATTTTTCCCAAGTAAGCAAAAAGTCTTTATCAAAAAGGTTTGCAGCGTTTAATTCGCCTATTTGCTGTATAAGTTTTTTTATTTTTTCCATAATTTTTAATTTGAATTTTATTAAATAAAGTAAGCAAAAGCAGCGTAAAAAGCACTTGCTTTTACAAGGTGTTCAATCGGCACTTTTTCGTTAGGTGCGTGTGCCATTACCTCGTTCCCGGGACCGAAACCGATAACCGGAACACCGTGTTTACCTCTTATGGTAACGCCGTTTGTAGAGAAAGTCCATTTATCAATTTTCGGAGTTTTATTCCATAATGCTTCAAATGTTTTTTTGCCGGTTTGCACCAAAGGATGGTCTTCTTCCAATTTCCAGGTGGGAAAATATTTTTCCATTCCGTACTTTAATCCTGTCCATGCGGTTTCTTCATAAAAAGGCACTTCTACGATGCCGCCGAGGGGTTTTGCTATTTTTTCAATTTCGGCAACGGCGCTTTCTTTTGTTTCGCCCCACGTTAAGCGGCGGTCGAGATACAGTTCTGCATAATCGGCAACAGCACAAAGCGACGGACTTCCTGATTTGAATCGGCTGATGGTTACCGAACCTTTTCCGAGAAACTCGTCGAAAGCCAAATTTTCGTGCAGTTTTTCTATTTCCAAAGCAGCTTTTGATGCTTTGTATATGGCATTATCGCCTCTTTCGGGTGCCGAGCCGTGCGATGATATACCGTTAAACTTTACGGTCATTTCCATACGTCCTCTGTGCCCTCTGTAAATGTTTAAGTTTGTAGGTTCAGTGCTGATAACAAAATCGGGTTTTATTTTTTCTTCTTCAATGATATAATTCCAGCACAAACCGTCACAATCTTCTTCCATTACGGTTCCCGTAAAATAAATTGTTAAATCGCGGTCAAATCCGAGTTCTTTAAGAATACGACCGGCTGTTACAAAAGATGCGGCACCGCCCTCTTGGTCAACAGTTCCTCTTCCGTGAACGTACCCGTCTTTTATTTCTCCGGAAAGCCAGTCAAAAGACCAATTTTCAGGGTTTCCTTGTCCTACGGTATCCATATGTGCATCAACTGCCAATATTTTTTTACCGTTTCCGATACGACCTATTACATTTCCCAAGCCGTCAATTTTTACTTCGTCGAAACCGGCTTCTTCCATTTGTCTTTTCAATTCTTTTTGCACGAGTTCTTCACCCATACTTTCGGATTGAAGTTTTACGATTTTTGATAAATTTTCTGCCGTATAATCTCTGTATTTTTCGGCTAATTCATTGATTTTATTAATATAGTCTTCCATAAATATGACTTTTATGTATTTTAAAAATATTTTTTCAGAAAAAAAGGGTTGCAAATTTAATAATCTTTACGGAATTACATATTTTTTATTTTAATCTTATTAATATGTTATTGGTCATAAATTTTATGTTACTTAGACTTTTATAATTACTTAAATCATATTTTTTTCGTTTATTTGTATAAACATTAAAAATCATAAATATCATGAAAAAACTTAATTTATTACTGTTATTAACATTATTTGCAGGAGTATTTGTATTTACAGGCTGCGAAGAAGAAAAAAAGGAAGAAATTGTGAGAGCAAAAAAAATACCGTTGGAAGATTTTTTTAAAAACCCGGAAAAAACATCCTATCAAATTTCGCCTGACGGAAAGTATTTTTCTTATATGGCACCGTATGAAAACAGAATGAATATTTTTATTCAAAAAAGAGGACAAGACTCGGTTATTCGCCTGACAAGTGAAATAGACAGGAATATTGCAGGTTATTATTGGCCTAATAATGAGCAAATTTTATATTTGAAAGATAACGGCGGAGATGAGAACTATAAAATTTATTTGGTAAACATAAGCGGAGAAGCCCCTAAATGTTTAACTGATTTTGACGGTGTAAGATCAATGATTATAAATGATTTACCTGATTTTCCGGATATGGTTATAATAGCAATGAATAAAAGAAACCCTCAGGTTTTTGACCCTTACAGGTTAAATTTAGCTGACGGAAGTATGGAAATGCTGGCGGAAAATCCCGGCAATATTCAAGGTTGGTTGTTTGATCACGAGGGCAAATTAAGGGCGGCAACGGCTATTACAGACGGTGTTAATACCTCACTATTATACAGAGAAACCGAAAAAGACCCGTGGAAAACTATTATAACAACAAATTTCAAGGAAGGTTTCAGACCGTATTTTTTTACTTTTGATAACAAAAATTTAATAGGGGCTTCAAATATAGGAAGAGATAAAAAAGCGATTGTAATTTTTAATACGGATAAAGGTAGAGAGGATAGTGTTTTGTATGAAAACCCGGATTTTGACGTAACGGGTATTTCTTATTCAAAAAAGAGAAAAGTTTTGACTTCTGCCTCTTATACTGCTTGGAAAAGAGAACGTCATTTTTTTGATAAGGAAGCAGAAAATACTTATAAATTTTTGGAAGATACATTAAAAGGATATGAAATTGCGATAACAGGCGAAAATAAAGATGAAAATATTTTTATTGTAAGAACATACAGCGATAAATCGCTCGGAGCTTATTATATTTATGATAAAAATAACGAAAAAATTGAAAAAATTGCTGATGTAAGTCCGTGGTTAGATGAGAAAGAAATGGCAAATCAACTGCCGATTGAATACAAATCAAGAGACGGGCTGAGAATACACGGTTATTTAACTTTACCGAAGGGCTATACCATTGAAACAGCTAAAAATCTGCCTGTAGTCGTTAATCCTCACGGCGGTCCCTGGGCAAGAGATTCTTGGGGGTTTAATCCTGAATTGCAATTTTTGGCAAACAGAGGTTTTGCCGTTTTGCAGATGAATTTCAGAGGTTCGACAGGTTACGGAAGAAAATTTTGGGAAATGTCGTTTAAAAAATGGGGACAGGAAATGCAGGATGATGTTACTGACGGAACAAAATGGCTGATTGAAAAAGGAATAGCAAATCCGAATAAAATTGCAATATACGGAGGCAGCTACGGAGGTTACGCTACATTAACGGGACTGGTGAAAGAGCCGGATTTATATGCCGCCGGTGTTGATTATGTCGGTGTCTCAAACTTATTTACTTTTATGAAAACAATACCTCCTTACTGGAAGCCTATGCTTGATATGATGTATGAAATGGTGGGCAACCCGAAAAATGAACAGGACAGTATTATGATGAGAGAGAACTCTCCTGTTTTTCATGTCGATAAAATTAAAGCTCCTTTATTTATAGCTCAGGGAGCAAATGATCCGAGAGTAAATAAAGATGAATCTGACCAAATGGTAAAAGCAATGAAAGACAGAGGTGTTGAGGTTGAATATATGGTTAAAGACAACGAAGGACACGGTTTCAGAAACGAAGAAAACCGTTTTGATTTTTACAGAGCTATGGAGAAGTTTTTGTCAAAACATTTGCTGAAAGAAAGTCTCTGATTATAAGAATTGTAAATGCAGTTGACAGAAGACCTTCATATTTTCGAGGGTCTTTTTTGTATTAACTTTGCAAGTTTATTATTTTATTTTATTTTTGAGAGCATAAAATTGTAAATGGTGCTGTATAAATCAATATTTAAAAGCAAGAAAAAAAAAATTGCGGTATTAATTGATCCCGGCAAACTTAGTGTTAATTCTCTGAAAAAAGTTGTTAAAGCATCGCAAAGCGGGAACGTAGATTTTTTTCTTGCAGGAGGGAGTATAATCTCTCAAAATATAGATTTTACGATAGATGTTATAAGAGATAATTCTGATTTACCCGTAGTATTATTTCCCGGAAGTATTTATCAATTATCTGAAAAAGCTGATGCAATTCTTTTATTATCGTTGATTTCGGGAAGGAACCCGGATTTTTTAATCGGGAATCATGTTATAGCGGCACCTTTTCTTAAAAAAAGTTCTCTTGAGATTATATCTTCAGGATATATTTTGATTGACGGCGGCAATAAAACTTCGGTAGAATATATGAGTAATACAAAGCCTGTTCCTTCTGATAAATCTGATATTGTTACGGCAACGGCGATTGCCGGAGAAATGTTGGGTCTGTCTTCAATTTATCTGGAAGCCGGCAGCGGTGCAAAGTTCCCCGTTAAGGAGCATATTATTTCCGAAGTTAAAAGAAATACAGATATACCGTTAATTGTCGGGGGCGGTATAAGGGATACGGAAACTTTAAAAAGAATATGCATAGCAGGGGCAGATATTACGGTAGCAGGAACGGTATTTGAGAACAATGTTGAACTTATTAGACGGTTTTCAGATATTGTTCATGGTTTTTAATCATCAAAATCAAAACTGAACTTTTCGTATTCTTCAACTTCAAAGACTTCCGTAACAAACGGAACCTGAGAAATAAGATTTAATTCTACTCCGGTATTTTCAATCAGTTCGTCATTTTCTTCATATTGCCAAACTAAAAGAACATTATGCCCTTTCAGGTAGTTTTTTTCGAGTATGCGTATAATTTTTGAAATTTGTATCAGTGATGAGGAGTTGAGATAGTCAAAATTCAGAACAAGTTTAGTTTTTTTATTCGGGTCTTTAAAATATTCCGCAAGCCACTTATTCAAGGGTGCGTAAAATTCAATAGCGTTTTCAGATATAGACCTGCCTCTTATTTGAAAGACACTATTTTCCTTGTCAAATATTACTTCGGGTGTTTTTACGGAGGCCTCGATAATAACAGGTTCGGGCATTTTATGTTGTTTTTGGTTGTTGCCGTTCTCAAAACTCTTCTGCAGGGTATTCTTTAATTTCAAAATCTAATTTTGAAACTAATTTTATTTCATCTCCTCGTTCTTTCGACATTTCATCTCCTGCTTCATACATCCACGAAACTTTTACTTTTTTTCCCGTTTCGGGTATTTTTTCCAAAAGCATAATAATCTCCATTATTTGTCTGGCTGATGAAGAGTTAAAATACTCTAAGTCAATTATAAAATCAGTGCTGTTGAGAGGTGATTTTATATATTCCTCCAGCCATGCATACACGGGCGAATAAAATTCTTTCGGGTCTTCAACAATTGAGCGTCCGGATATTTTAAATGTTGCATTATCTTTGTTTAAAATAATCTCGGGACTGTTTTTGGTTTTTTCTAAGTTTATAGGATCTAACATAATTAAAATTTAACTGTTAAAGAAAAGAAAGAAAAAGTGTCATTTACTTTAATAAATTCATAGTTTATTTTGTCATCAGTTTCTCTTGCAAGGTCGATAAGTCCTAAACCTGCACTCCCTGATTTTGTGGTTTTTCCTTCTCGCAGATATTTTCTGTACATTTCGTTTAATTCCTCAACGGATTTGCTGTTTACGGTATCTAACTGGTTTTTTAAATTGTCAATTTCCGAGTTTTCAATAAAATTACCTGTTCCTATATGAAATTTACCGTTGTCAAATCCTATTTGAAATATACCTTCGTGTTTATTGTTCAGCGGATAAGAATGTTTGCTTATGTTTTGCAGTATTTCAACTAAAAAGTGGAATATTTTTTTGTGAACTTTTAATGATACGTTTTGCATATTTTCTTCAACCATTCTCAGCATAGGACCTACGGCTTCTTCGGAGAAGTCGCCTTTGTGCATCATTAAAATATTTTCTTCGGCAACGAGCTTCTGAATTTGTTTGGCATCTGACAGTGAAATCGGAGGAAGACCATCGTCTTCTTTCGGGTTTTTAAGTTCTATTTGCATAAAAAACATTGATTTTTCATCATCAATTTTTACAAAATCGAACGGGAGCTTGCCTTTTGTTTTTCTTACCATTTCTATAAAACCTAATCCGGCACCGCCTTTTTCATTTATTTGTTTGTTGGTAAGAACTTCTCTGTATAATTTGTTTAATTCCGACTTATCTAAGGTATTAACTTTTTCAAGTCTTTCTTTTACCGTCGGTATTTTTTTATTATCAATAAGATTTGCAGATATTACATAGAAAGTATCGCCTATATTTCGGGTCATAAAAAATTCCGAAGTTTCATCTAATTCAATTTTGTCATCAGAATCTGCATAACGGGAAATGTTCTGAAAGCTTTCAATCATTAAAAATGACAGTTTATTTCTGAGTCTTTCGTGCTTCTCTTCAACGTTCTCTTTAAACAACTGAGTAACCATTGTTAATACATTGTTGCTGAAACTTCCTCTGTAAGAGAAGCTTATGTTGTCTTTTTCAAGCAGTTTGTAAAATTTGTAAATTGTTTCGGTTGTCATATTTGTAAAATCTTTGAGGT
This sequence comes from uncultured Chlorobiota bacterium, assembly GCA_947311125.1. Taxonomy (GTDB): domain Bacteria; phylum Bacteroidota; class Bacteroidia; order Bacteroidales; family JAADGE01; genus JAADGE01. The sequence goes on along the minus strand of CAMZKI010000250.1, from coordinate 579 downwards.
AAAAATATTATATATTACCCAATTTTGAAAATTTTTTTGCTTAATTCTTTTATTTTGAGGTTAAATATACTTTTTTTTCAGTAAAATAACATTTTCTGTATGATGTGTGTGCGGAAACATATCTACGGGTTGAACTTTTTCAACTTTATAGTTGTTATCTAATAATTGTATGTCTCTTGCTTGTGTTGCCGCATTGCAGCTGATATAAATTATTTTTTCGGGAGAGGCATTTAATATTGCGTTTATTACGTTTTTGTGCATTCCGGCTCTCGGAGGGTCGGTAATTATAACATCGGGCTTTCCGTTTTGTCTGAAAAAATCTTCGGTAAGTAAATTTTTTATGTCTCCTGCAAAAAAAGCCGTATTGGTAATATTATTAATTTCTGAATTTTTTTCAGCATCTTTAACAGCTTCTTCGACGTACTCTAATCCGATGACTTTTTTTACTTCTTCGGCGATAAAATTAGCTATTGTTCCTGTTCCTGTATAAAGGTCGTAAACTGTTTCACTGCCTTTGAAATTGGCAAAATATTTTACTGTTTGATACAGGTTTTTTGCTTGTTTTGAGTTTGTTTGGTA
>CAMZKI010000249.1 GCA_947311125.1 uncultured Chlorobiota bacterium | reverse complement strand
TATGTTGCCGAAGGTTCCGAAATTGACATTATTTCAGATATAGAAAATACAGATGAGATAATAAATGAGTTAAAACCTTTAATTTCAAATCAAAAAATAAGTTTTATAAAAGGTGATATTATCATATGAAGTAATGTTATTTTTCTCTAATTCTGCACTGTTTGTAATATCACCTTTTATAAAACTTATTTTTTGATTTGAAATTAAAGGTTTTAACTCATTTATTATCTCATCTGTATTTTCTATATCTGAAATAATGTCAATTTCGGAACCTTCGGCAACATATTCATCCAGCTCTCTTATAATTATTTTTCCTCTTTTGTTCCACCCGAGAATAACATTTCTTTCTTTTTTAACGGAAGACTTCGGCTTTGTTTTAACAATTGCTTTTTCATTTATTTTATAATCTGAAATATCAGATAAAATAATGGTATCATCATCTTCGGTAATTGATAGAATTTCGTCTCCTTCTCTTAAAATTGTATCCTGAAGCGGATTTATATGAACTTTTCCGTTTTTATCTTTAAATCCGAGAACTGCGGAAGTATTATAAGCAAAAACAGCATCCTTATATGTTTTTCCTGTTAAGGAAGGTTCGTTTTTAAAATACATTTCATCCCCTTCGTAACAAAACAGCTGCCGGTATATAATACTTAAACCGGATTGACGACAGGTTTGTGCCGTAATTCGAGCTGTTAAGTCGGGTGAAAGAACAAACATAGCCTCATCTTTGCCTACAATTTGAGCCACTTCCATATTTTTCTCATCTTTTATTTCGGCAACTATATGATATTTTCCTGCTTTGCGTTTCGGATTAAGAGTTAAAGCCAAAATTGATTTTATTACATATGTATCGGCATTTTCTTTTTCGGGAGACAGAATAATAATTGAACGTGCCCCGTCAGGGTTAACTATTTTTAAATCTGTTAAATCTAAAGGACTTCCTGTTCTGCATATAATTTTTGTATTTTTAGTATCCGGTATTTCTTCTCTGATTGTATCTTCCGTCTCAACTTTATCTTTTTCTGCCAATATAACTATTCTCGGTTTTTTTTGATTTTCGTTTGCAATAATCAATTCCGAAATAATGTGAATTACTTTTGGCGACCATCCGAGAATTAAAGTATGATTTTCTTCAATAACCATTGAACGACCTTTACGTAATTGCTCCATTTTTTCGTCCAGACTTGTTGTAAGTACACCGATAAGCGTGCTTAAAATAAATATTCCTCCTATTGTAATAAGCAAACCCACAAACCGAAAGACCCAACCGGTATCCCCGGCCATAGTCCCGGGGTCAATAGAGCGAAGAAGTGTCTGCCACATAGCTTCAAAAAAGTTCATTCCTTTCTCGCCTTCCATATTAATACCGCTGACGGCATATATAACTCCGAAAACAATAATGACTAACAATGACAAAATTGCTAACCACATTATTATCGAACTTGTTCCGCGTGATAAAGTGTTATCAAAATAATATCTGAGTTTTTGCTTAAAAGTATATGTTCTTGACATAACAGTCAGGTTTAGATTACTTATATTGTTTTTTATGTTTCCAGCGTTTGTGAGACCAAAGCCAATTTTCCGGTTTTGCTTTTATAATCTCTTCAACTTTTTTCATATAACGCTCGGTAATTTCTCCGTCTTTTGTTTCTCGGGGCTTATCTTCAAAAATTGACAATTCTACTTCATAAAAGCCTCTTTTCTTTCTTTTTACGTCTCCGAATATTAAAGGGATGTTGTATTTTTTTGCATACAGTTCGGCACCGTGCAGGCAAGCTGTATCTTGATTCAGAAACTTTATCCGTTTAGCTCTTTTTATATTTGACGGACTTTGGTCAGAAATCATAAAAAAAACAGTCGGATTATCGTGTTCTTTTTCAAAAATATTACGCGTCTCTTTTATTGAAACCAGGCTCATTCCCCATGCGGCTCTTGCTTTTTTTACGTAGTTATCAATATATTTGTTCGACAAAGGTTTATACAAGCCGATACTTTTATGCTTAAATTGAAACCCGAAACTGATTACGCCCCATTCCCAATTGGTATAATGTGCAGCTAAGCCTATAATGCTTTGCCCTCTCTCATAATATTCATCTAAAATATCAATATTTACAACAGGATACCTTTTTTTGAGAGATTTTTTACTCATCGAAAGCCCTTTTATGCTTTCAAGTGTTATATCACTAAGATTTTTATAGAAACCTTTTGCAATTTCTAAAATTTCTTCTTCAGATTTTTCAGGAAAAGAATTTTTAAGATTGGTAAACACAACTTTTTTTCGATATCCGAAAACATAGAAAAACAATAAACAGAGAATATCTGAATAAAAATATAATAGTCGGAACGGTACTAAAGAAAAAAGGAAAACCATAAATCTGAAAAATATATAACCTGTCTTCTGCATTTACTCATTTTTTATTTTGATACAAAATTAAAATATTATTACAATTTTAATTCTGTTGAATCAATTAATATATATTTGTATTGAAAAACAGAATACAGAAATTATGAGATATATATATTTATTAATATTTATAATAATTATAAAAATATCCGGCGGACAAACAGAAACAGCAATAAAGCCGGAGATAATACCCGTTGTTGATTCTTCGTCTTATATAAAAATACTGTCCGAATATATGGACACAACATTTTTCAATCGATATGAAGATGAAATAATAAAATACGAACAGGCAGATTCAGCTCAAGGTGTGCCGAAAGAAAAAGTCTTATTTGTCGGAAGCTCCAGTTTCAGAAAATGGTATAACATTGAAACAGATTTATTACCGTTTCCGGTATTAAACAGAGGTTTCGGAGGTTCGACAATGCCGGAGTTAGATTACTATTTTTTCAGAATGGTAAAACCTTACAAACCTTCGGCAATTGTTATTTACGAGGGTGATAATGATGTTCTGGCTCCTTTTTTAACACCGGAGGTTATTTTAAAAAGTTTCAGTATATTTGTCAGTCTTACAAAACAATACTTGCCGGGAACAAAAATTTTCTTTGTTTCAATAAAACCGTCACCGGCAAGACTGAAATATTTAAGAAAGATGCAGACAACTAATTTACTTATTAAGAACTACTGCAATAAAAGCGAGAATCTTTTTTATATTGATATCACAAAGCCGATGTTTGACAAAAAAAGCAGAATAAGAGAAGATATTTTCCGAAATGACCGTCTTCATATGAACGAAAAAGGCTACAAAATATGGGCTGATATTATAAAAAAAGAGTTGCTTGAAAACCTATAACTGATTTTGAATATATTCAATTACATTCAATGCGGCAATTGTCCCGTCGGAAACAGCAGTTGTAATTTGTCTGTATCGTTTGGCAGTGCAATCTCCTGCTGCAAAAATACCGGGAATATTTGTCATCATATTTTCATTGACAATTATTTCATCTCTTTTATTCAAACTTAAAATACTTTTAAACGGCTTTGTTTGAGGGACATATCCTATAAAAATAAAAACACCGTCTATTTTCATATCGTATTCTTGTCCTGTTTTAAGATTTTTTACAACAGCTTTCTCCAATGACATTGAACCGTAAAAGGCAGAAATTGTGGAATTTAAAATAAATTCAATTTTAGGATGATTTTTTGCTTCTTCTACGGCTTTTTTATGTGCTTGAAAATAATCAAATTCGTGAACAACGGTAATCTTACTTGCATATTGAGTTAATGCAACAGCTTCCTCAAGTGCAGAGTTTCCTCCGCCGACGACAATAATTTCTTTATCTCGAAAAAAACCGCCGTCGCAGGTAGCACAGTAAGAAATACCTTTCCCTGCAAATTCTTTTTCTCCCGGCACCTTTAGCTCTCGGGATTTCCCTCCTGATGCAATAATAACCGCTTTTGATATAAATGTTCCTCTTCTTTCCGTCTTTATTTTTTTTTCATCACCCATAAAGTCATAATCGGAAATTTTCACATTAGACAATACCTTGCATCCGAAAGACTCTGCTTGCTTTTGCATTGTGCGGGAAAGCATATAACCGCTTACATCAGGCGATCCCGGATAGTTTGCAATTTTGTGAGTCAGAGACATTTGTCCGCCGGTAATACCTTCATTTAAAATCACTGTATTTATATCGGATCTTGACAAATAAATACCAGCCGTTAACCCCGCAGGACCTCCTCCTAAAATTATTACATCGTATTTATTTTCCATTTTTAACAAATTTAAAAAGCACCCTGCATATTGCAAAGTGCTTCTAACCCTCTAAAAATATTAATTATGAAAACTGTTCATTCAATATTTCCGTTATCTGATCTCGCGACTGAATACTGCTTGTAGCCTTTACAACTTTCCCGTTTTTATAATAAACCGTAAAAGGCAGCCCCATAAAACCGGCACATTCAGGCAAATTTCTTATTACTTTTGCATCAGGCAAGTCAAACAACATATCATAAAACTTAATATGCGGATATTCCTCTCTCAAATCTTCCATTTCTGCAAAAACAGGAACACACATAGGTCCCATTCTGCCGCAGCATATCATCACATTTTCATTTTTCTCAAGAATTTCATAATATTGAGCCTCACTTGAAATATGGTCTAAATTTGTATCTAATGTCATGTCATTATAAATTTAAATTACACATATATTTATATCCGGATATTTAAATGCAAAAGTAAAAAGTAAGACCGTATTAAAAAATAAATTTTTCAAAAAAAATAATATTCTGTATTCTTGTGTTGAATCAACAAAACAATATTATGTTAAAAATAGAGTGCGTTTTCACAAACCAAGTAAAAGAGTTTCCTTTCGGTACCAAATTGTCCGAAATAATAAAAGTAACAAAGCCTGAATTAAAATATCCGGCTTTAGGGGCTTTAGTTGATAATGAAGTTCAGGAATTATCTTTCAGAATAATAAAACCTCACAAGGTTGAATTTATTGACATAACACATCAAGACGGTATGAGAATGTATTTCCGTTCTCTTTATTTTGTTTTGATGAAAGCAGTTAAAGACCTTATACCGGATGCAGATTTAATGATTGAACACAGAGTGTCCAGAGGTTATTTTTGCGAAATAAAGGGTTTTAATTTAACCGAAAATAAAGAGTTAATCAGAAACATTAAAAAGCAAATGTTGAAAATAATAAAAGCAGATTATCCTTTTATTCGTAAAGACATTTTAAATTCTGAAGCTATAAAAATTTTTGAAACAAATAACCACCCGGAAAAAGCAAACTTATTTAAACAAAGTCCGGCACTATACACATCAATATACCAACTTGATAATATGCTGGATTATTTTTACGGATACTTAGTTCCTTCAACAGGATATTTAACCAAGTTTGACCTTATTCCGCTTTATGACGGAATGTTACTTAGAATTCCGCAAAAACAAAACCCCGAACAATTAGAACCTTTCGTAAAACAAGATAAGATGTTTGATGTTCTTGGCGAGCATAAACATTGGGTAAAAGCTCTGAACACGGCAAATGTCGGAAGACTAAATGACAGAATAAATGAAGGTTACGGAGGAGAATTAATCAAAATATCTGAAGCTTTACACGAAAAAAAAATAGCAGAAATAGCAGAAAAAATAAAAGAACGTAAAAAAGACATAAAGCTTATTCTCATTGCCGGACCTTCATCATCCGGAAAAACTACTTTTTCTAAACGTCTTGCCGTTCAGCTTATAGTAGCAGGCTTAAAACCTGTTCAAATTTCATTAGACAACTATTTTGTAAACAGAGAAAATACCCCGCTTGACGAAAACGGAGAATATGATTTTGAATCAATTGATGCTATTGACAGTAAAACATTTACAGAGAACATTAACGACCTGCAGGCAGGCAAAACAATAGAAGTTCCCAAATTTGATTTTGAAACAGGAAGAAGATTTTACGACGGAACTAAATTATCCGCAAATGATGAAACAGTTATAATTGCTGAAGGAATACACGCATTAAACCCACAACTTACCGAACACATAGCTCCTGAAATCAAGTACAGAATTTATATATCTGCTCTCACACAAATAGGTATTGACGGACATAACCGAATACCTACGACAGATAACAGGTTGCTCAGAAGAATTATCCGCGATCACAAATACAGAGGATACAGCGCTTTTGAAACCCTTAAACGCTGGCCAAGTGTCAGAAGAGGAGAGGAAAGAAATATTTTTCCGTATCAGGAACAAGCTGACATTATGTTCAATTCTGCTCTGCTTTACGAACTTGCCGTAATTAAAAAATATGCCGAACCGCTGCTGAAAAATATATGCCAAGCAGAATATGAATATGCCGAAGCCAGAAGATTACTGAAATTTTTATCTTATTTCAAAGACCTAAACGAAGAAGACGAAATACCCCCGACTTCAATATTAAGAGAATTCTTAGGCAACAGTTCATTTCATTATTAGATTTAAAAAAATATGAATATCGTAGGTCTTACAGGCGGAATAGGAAGCGGTAAAACAATCGTAGCCGAAGTATTTAAAAAGCTGGGTATACCTGTATATAACTCTGATACAGAAGCTAAAAAACTTATGAACTCCGATACAGATATTATTAGCAAACTAAAAATGATATTCGGATACGAAATCTATGAAAATAATATACTTAACAGAAGAAAGTTAGCAGAAATAATATTCAATAATAAAAATAAATTAAACACCGTAAACTCAATAGTACACCCTGCCGTAAAAAAGCATTTTAGTATTTGGATAAAAAAACAAACGTCTCCTTATATCATCAAAGAAACAGCAATACTGTTTGAGGCAGGAATCAATAAAGATGTCAAAAAAATAATATCCGTCATAAGCCCTAAGAAAATCAGAATAAACAGAATTACGGCAAGAGATAATACAAGCAAAAAAGACATAATACAACGCATTAATAATCAATCAACAGACGAATATAAAATTAAACGCTCCGACTTTATCATTTATAATGATGAAAAAAAATTAATACTGCCTCAAATATTAGATATACACGAAAAATTAACCGTTTTTTTCAAAAAGACATAACAATTACCAGATATCCTCGTTATTTACCGGCCAAAACATTAAAAAATTTTTGAAAAAAGAAATTACGTTTACTTTTGCACAAATTTTAAAACTATGGATTTAAGTAAAATTTTAGCTATTTCGGGAAGACCCGGGCTTTACAAACACGTTGCACAATCTAAAACAAGTGTCGTAGTAGAATCTTTAACCGACGGAAAACGTTCAAGTGCTTTTGCAGCGGAACAAATAAGTTCTTTAAATGACATTTCGGTTTTCACTACAGGCGAAGACATAAAACTGGAAGATGTTTTCAAAAAAATATACAAAAAAGAAACCGGTAAAAAAGCAATAAACCCCAACTCTCCGGCACAAGAACTGAAAAAATATTTTGCAGAAGCCGTGCCTGAATACGACAAAGACAGAGTTTATGTTTCAGACATAAAAAAAATAATAAAATGGTATAATATATTGACTGATGCCAAACTGCTTGAGTTCAAAGATGAGGAGGAAAACTCCGACAATAAAGAAAATACTGAAAAAAACAAAAACGAAGACAACAAAGATTAATTTATTTTAATTTTATTTAACTATTAAACCGATTAAGCGATTATCATAAAAGGTAAT
>CAMZKI010000248.1 GCA_947311125.1 uncultured Chlorobiota bacterium | reverse complement strand
TAATTTTATTTATCGGCAATTAAATTGTTTCTTTTTTTACAAAATATTATTGATTTAATTTGTAAAAACGTATTGAATAATATTTGCACCGGCTTTAAGAGCTTCTAAATGTTTCTCTTCCGTGTCGTGATGCACATCTGTGTCTTCCCAGCCGTCTCCTAAATCGCACTCGTAAGTATAAAGCAAAACAAGCCTGTTATCGGCAAAAATTCCGAATGCCTGCGGACGTTTGCCGTCGTGTTTATGAATTTTGGGTAACCCGTTCGGAAAATTATATTTTTGATGAAATACAGGATGCGAAAAAGGCAATTCTGTAAGCTCTTTATTCGGAAAAAGTTTTTTAATTTCTCTGCGGATAAACTTATCCATCCCGTAATTATCATCAATATGCAAAAAACCGCCTCCGAGAAGATAAGTTCTTAAATTATTTATTTCTTCCGCAGAAAAAATCACGTTTCCGTGCCCTGTCATATGAACAAAAGGATAATTAAAAATTTCGGGGCTGCCGATTTCAACAGTTGCCGGCTCTTCTCCTATATTTGTATGCAACTTTTTATTGCAAAATTTTATTAAATTAGGTAAAGATGTCGGGTTTGCATACCAATCTCCTCCTCCGCTATATTTCAGTAATGCAATTTTATATGACTCTTGCGTAAAGGCGTAAACATTCAGCAACAAAAACAGTGATATGTAAGTTGTTATTTTAAACATAATTTTTTATAATAAAAAAATACCCCGAAAGATAAGTATTTTAATTGTCTTACGAGGTATTTTCAAAAAATTATTTATTTCTAATAATCTTACTCGTCATAATCTTCTTCGTTATCATCATAATTATTTCTGTCCTTCATATTCATTCTGAAAAAGAGAGATATTTCATGTGTGTTTAAACCGGTTATGGAATTTCCTAATTTAGAGTTAGGTATATCGTAACTGTAGCCTATACCGAAACCTGAATATTCGAAATTTACCAAACAAGCTATTGCATCATCTTGTCTGTACCACCCTCCTAATGTAAGTTTTCCGTAACTTGAAAAGGCAAAATCTACGTAAAGACCGGCAGATGTTTCATATGCACCGCCTTGTGTCGTAACAATAACATTAGGAGTGAAATCAATTTTATTTTCTCCGAATATTTTAATTCCGCCTAAGTATGAAAAGCGTCTTTCCAGAACTCCTGTTTCATCAGTAAAAGACTCTTTTGGCATTGTCAGGTGATAACCGGAAACACCTAAATATCCGTTTAATTTAGACTCTGCTCTGGAAAGGCTGCTGTGCCATAAAATTCCGAAGCCTAAATCGGGATATGATTTTTTGTCGTACAGTACAGTTTCGTTTGTAGGGTTTGAAGGGCTGTAAGAACCGAGAACATATTGGTCGTCAAAAGTCAGGCTGCCTATATCAAGAGATTTTTGTATATATCCGCCTGTTACCGAAAAACTGAGGTTATTTGATTCAGATATTTTCAGTGAATATCCGATTGCGGCAGAAACATAAAAATTTTGATATGCTCCTATGTTTTCCATTACTGCATTTAAACCGAAATCCATTTTATTTTCACCACCTCCTAAGAATACAGGGTATAAGCCTGTAAAACTGCTGGTTGTAAAATCTCCTCCTGTTAGTCCCGCCCATTGAATTCTGTGGTTCAAAATAACTTTCAAATCATTATTCATTCCGCCTAAAGCAGGATTTAGAGTTAAAGGACTTGAAAACGGTTGAGAATATCTCACATCTTGTGCATATATATCGGTTGTAAGCATAACGACAATTGCTGCCATTAATACTGTTATTTTATATATTTTTTTCATTGTTCTTGAATTTTTAGATTTATTATCTGATTAAATTTACAACTCCGTTAATATTAACTTCGGTTCCGTCTGTTTGAGTTCCTGTTATAACATAGACATATGCTCCTGCGGGCATAATTTCATTTGTAACTTGTTTTTTTCCGTCCCAGCCTATATTGAGGTCTGAAGAGTAAAAAACCAAATGTCCCCAACGGTCAAAAATTTTAAACTCAAAATTTTCTATGCCTTCTCCTCTTACAAATAAGACATCATTTTTTCCGTTATCATCCGGGGTAAAAGCATTAGGTATCCATAACGACGGAGTTAAAACTGTAATCGTAATATCATCTGTATTTTTACAACCGTATATATCAGTAACTTCTACAGTATATTCAGTAGTTTCTTCCGGGCTTGCGACAGGGTTAAAAACGCCGGTATTATCTAATCCGTAAAAAGGAGACCATTCATATTGAACTCCTCCTGTTGCCGTAAGTTGAACACTTGCTCCTGCCGTTATTGTATCGTCAATGCCTGCATTAGCATCCGGTAAGGGATAAACTATAACTTCAACATTATCGTATACTGTATCACATCCGTGACCGTTCACTGCAAGTGTATAGATTGTCGTTGTATCCGGACTTGCAATAGGTGCCGGTGATGCCGGGTCGTCTAAACCGTCAGCAGGCATCCAACTGTATGATTGACCTTCGATTAAAGCAGAGCCGATTTGAACAAAATCTCCGACACAAATTGCAACATCTTCTCCGGCATCGGCAAATAAAGGATCCAGCATAGATACAGTAACTGAGTCTGAGTTTTGACAGCCGTTACCGTCAACAACTGTTACCGTATATTTAGTAATTGATGCTATCGGTGAAGCGACCGGGTCGGATACGGCGGGATCACTTAAAGTATTTGACGGGAACCAGTTGTATGAATAACCGGCAACCGAACTGCTTCCTATCTGCACACTTCTGTCGGCACAAATCGTAGTATCTTTTCCTGCATCTGCCGCAGGCAAATTGTTTATGTCAATATTTTGCGTTACGGTAAATTCACATATCCCGTTTGACATTATCAGGGTAACAGTTTTAGTTCCCCCTGTTGAGTATACTATATTCTGCGGATTTTCTAAAAATGAAGTTGCCGGATATGCATCTTTTCCGAAGTCCCACTGATAAGACAAACCCGGATCTCCCGTATAAGTAAAATCAATACCTGTTCCGGCACATTGAGGTGCGGTTGAAGTAAAAGAAACATTCGGTTCTGCTGCAACATCAATACCGCGATTACGAATATCGCACAAACTTCCGTTATCGTACAAATATAAAGTTACCGTTTTTTGTCCGGGTGTTGTATATTTTACCGGAGGAGGGTTTACGGCTGTTGAGGTTGCCGGAACTGCTCCGGAACCGAAATCCCAAAAGAAAGTAATGGTATTTCCGTAATCGGATATGTTATAAAAATATACATACGAATTAACACAGGTAGGATCCTGGCTTTCCTTAAAATCAGCATTACACTGAGATAATGCATAATTATAGCTCATTGTAAAAAAGAGCAACAAAAAAGTAATTTTTTTTACCATAGTTTTAAATTTTTAAATGAATAAATAAAGAAATGAGAATAGTCCTAATAGTTTTGTGAAATTTTAAAAAACTAACAGTCTTATAACATATGATGACATAAAATTGCATATGGTTGCAATAAGGGGCAAAAAGATATTTTTCATTTCTAAAAAAGAGATTATGAATTGATAAAATCAATAATCTGACAGGCAACTATTCCTGCAGTTTCGGTACGTAAACGGGACTCTGAGATAGATATTTCTTTAAAACCGTGCAATACAGCTTTTTGTATTTCATTTTTTGAGAAATCACCTTCAGGACCAATAAGTATTAATACATCTTTTCCTTTTTTGTAAGTTTCTTTTATATGCTGTTTTGTGTCTGAATTATAACAATGTGCAATATATTTTTCTCCGTCAAAGTCTGTTTTTATCAGTTCATCAAAACTTATTATTTCATATAAATCAGGTTTGAAAAATGCTTTTGATTGTTTTGTTGCCGAAATAATAACTTTTTCGATACGCTCTGTTTTCAGTGTTTTTCTTTCGGAATATCGGCTTGTAAAAGGAATAATTGCATCGACTCCTATTTCCGTAACTTTTTCCGAAAAAAATTCAAAACGACCGATGTTTTTTGTGGGAGCAATTGCTATATTGATTTTAAAATTTTTTCTGTCGGTTCTTTGTTGAGTATCAATTACTTTAACAGAACACTTTTTAGGATGACTGTCTGTTATTTCTGCCGTGTATTGTTTTCCTTTTCCGTCAATAAGCAAAACCTTGTCGCCGATATTAAGCCGCAGAACTTTTATGCAATGCTTTGATTCCGATTCGGAAAGTGTAAGAAAATTATTTTTGATATCAGGAGTATAAAAAGTATGCATATAATTATTTTTTAATAAAAAACACTATTTTATTTGATATGTAAGAAGCCGCTCG
>CAMZKI010000247.1 GCA_947311125.1 uncultured Chlorobiota bacterium | reverse complement strand
TTCGCCCGAAACCTGTCTGTATTTCATCAACTATCAATAAAGCTCCTGTTTCACGACATCGTTTTCTTAACTGTTTCATAAAAACATTATCTGCCGGTAATATTCCGCCTTCAGCTTTTATTGCCTCAATCTTACTCAGGCATTCAGACCGTTGGTTCCGGTAATAAAATTTCTTGATTTTAATGATACTTCACAATTAAACCGGATAAGCGAAAAAACGGCAGGAGTTGTGATTGAGGCAATACAAGCTGAAGGCGGAATATTACCGGCAGATAATGTTTTTATGAAACAGTTAAGAAAACGATGTCGTGAAACAGGAGCTTTATTGATAGTTGATGAAATACAGACAGGTTTCGGGCGAACCGGAAAACTTTTTGACTTTGAACATTACAATATTGTGCCTGATATTATTACAATTGCTAAAGGAATGGGAGGCGGAATGCCGACAGGGGCTTTTGTTTCCGACAAGGAAATAATGAATACCCTGACCTTTGACCCGATGCTGGGACATATAACCACTTTCGGAGGTCATCCTGTTTCGGCAGCGGCAGCTTTGGCAAATTTAGAAATTATTACTGAAGGGAATCTGGCCGAAAAAGCAAACAGAAAAGGGCAGATATACATTGATGTTTTAACGAAACATCCGAAAGTGAAGTCTGTAAGAGGAAACGGTTTGTTTTTGGCTTTTGAACTTGAAGGAGAGGGTAGTGTTGAAAAAGTTATAAACAAAGGTATTGAACTTGGTTTTATCAGTGATGCTTTTTTGTTTGACAACAAGCGTTTCAGAGTTGCACCTCCTCTTACAATTACAGATGAGGAAATTTTATTGTCAGCCGAGTTAGTGATAAAAGCTCTTGACACAATATAAAAAAACTGCCGAAAAGCTTATTCCGGCAGTTGTATAATATTTTTATTTTACCATGCTCTGCATCTTCCGTAGCCCCTTCCGCCGTAACCGGCACCAAATCCTCTGCCTCCGCATCTCCCGTAGCCTGCTCCGTAAGCTCTGCCGCTTCTTGTGTTGTCAAAATAAACTCGTTGGTCTGCAGTTAAAATTTTTCTTACATTTTGAAAATGTTGCTCTCTGTCTTTTTGCATATCCGTTCTTATTTTGCTCATTTCGTCAATAGTTCTGTTTACGGCTTTCATATCAACATTTTCAGCAGTTCTCAGAGTTTGCAGTTTAACTCTTTTTTCTGCAAGTCGATTTCTGTAATTTTGCATTTTTTTCAGATGCGCCGTTCTTAAGCTTGTAATTTCATTCTTTTGGTCAGCCGTCAGGTCGGGTATGTTGTTACAATAGTATCCGGGACCGTTTCCCTGTCTGTTTCCCCAACCGTAGCCCCTTTGAGCGTTAATATTACCGCTTGATAATAATACGATTGCAAGCGTTAAAAATCCGAAAGTTTTTAAATTTATTCTTTTCATTTTTCTTTAATTTTAAATGTTAGATAATTATATTAGTTTAATTTACGTAAATTCATATTTTGAAAATTTTGCGGATGCTTTTTAGGCATTTTTATTTCAGCATTTTTATTCATCATCGAATTAAAAATTTGATATAATTTTTCTTTTTGGTCATCGTTGCAAACACTTTTCATATCAAGATAATATTCAAATGTTAAATGTTTAAGTTCCGTATGCAGATTGCCTATTTCTTTTGCAAGTTTATGCAGATATACCGTATTTGAGTTTTCTTTTTTCAGTTCTGTAAGCATATCATTTCTCAGCATTTGCATTTTTTGGGTTATATTACCTGCTTTATAGTGAAAATTTTGTCTGAAAGTTCTGAATTGTTGGTGCTGCTCATAGCTAAGATTAAGCTCCTCTCTGAAAAACTTGCCTAAACGGGTGTCAGGAACTTCAATTTTATTTGTTTTTTCTTCATTACAATCTATCGTATTTTGTTGAAAATAATTATGGTATATAATTGTTCCTACAGTTGAAATATTTGTAACGGCAAGTATTATAATTGTCCAAATCAGTATTTTATTATTTGATTTCATAATCAGTTATTTAATAAAAAAGCTTCTATTTTTTCCTGTTCAAAGTCGTTTAAATAAAATTCGGTTGTTTGTGATATAACACTTTGATTATTTTGCTTTATATCGTACATATTTCCTAATTTTATTCCTCCTGCAATTCCGAGAATTAATAAAAAAGATAAAAAAACAGGCTGTAAAATACGACCTAAACTAAACTCATAAGTTTTTTTCTCATTTTTGCGTCTTTCAAGTTCTTGTTTTATTCTTGTATATAAAAACGGATTCGGTTCCGGTGCTTTTCTTTCTTCAATTAATTTTAATGTTGTTTTTAATTCATAGTGCAGAGCCGAACATTTTTTACAACTTTTTAAATGAGTTTGTATTTTTTCATAATCGCTTTTACTTGTTTCATTATTTATGTAAAATATTAACTTTTTATTTACGCTTTTGCAATTCATTTTTATTTTGTTTATGTGTTTGACACAAATTATTGTTAAAACTTTTGCTTTCCCTTGTAAAATCTCAGAACTTTTTTTTGTACGTTAATTTTTGCTCTGTGTATTAGTCCTTCTACGGAAGGCAGGGAAAGATTCATTACCTCTGATATTTGTTTGTAAGATAAATTTTCGTATTTGTTTAATATAAAAGCCGTTTTTTGCCTTTGTGAAAGAGAATCTATTGCCGTTTGCAGAATTTTTCTTCTTTCATCATCTGTTTCAGAACTGTCGGAATCATAATCTGAACTGTCGGCAATTTGAAGTTCATCGTTTTTATCATTGCCGAAAAATGACTCAATACTTCTGAAAATATTTCTTTTTTTATTGTCGCGAATATAATTCAGCGATTTATTTACGGCAATTCTGTAAAGCCAGGTAGATATTTTTGAATTCTCGTTAAATTTATCGGCAGAAAGAAAAACACTTATAAAAACTTCTTGTGTAACATCTTCGGCATCGGTTTTATCGTTCAGAAAACCGTAGCATGTATTCAGAACAAGCTTTTGATATCTGCTTATAAATTCTTTGAAAGCATCTTCATTTCCCGATTTTATGTTTTTAATAAGGTCTTTTTCGTTCATTCGAAAAAAAGTTTCTTGCTAAATATAATGTTAAGACACAACACAAGCAAAAAACTTTCGGAATTAATAAACTTTTTTAAAAAACATATTATTAAAATATGTAAAAGTTTATGCAAGTATGAAAGAAGCAGTTTTTTATTTACAATTATAATTTTAAAAAATCTGACTATAGTATTTTGCCGTATAGGTCAAATTCTTCGGCGGAAGTAATCTTTATGTCGTAAATATTACCTGTTACAAGCGATTGCTCTTTCTTTATAAGCACCTCATTATCAACTTCCGGAGAGTCGTATTCCGTTCTTCCGATATAGTAATCTTCGGTTTCTTTATCAATTATTACATTAAATATTTTTCCGACTTTTTGTTGATTTATTTCATACGAAATTTGTTGCTGAATTTCCATTATTTCGTCGGCACGTGCTTGTTTTACTTCTTCCGGAACATCGTCTTCGTAATTGTCGCCGCCGTATGTATTTTCTTCTTCCGAATAAGTAAAAACTCCGAGACGGTCAAAACGCATTTCTTTAACAAACGCTTTCAATTCTTCAAAGTCTTTTTCGGTTTCGCCCGGAAACCCGACAAGTAAAGTAGTCCTTATGGCTATATCCGGGACTTCTTTTCTTATCTTGTTTATTAAACTTATTGTCAGGTGTTTATCGTGTCTTCGTTTCATTCTTAAAAGCACATTATCGCTTATATGCTGAAACGGAATATCAAGATATTTTGCAACATTTTGTTTTTCCCTGATTACACGTAAAATATCATAAGGGAAATTTGCGGGATACGCATAATGCAAGCGAATTATTTCAATTCCTTCAATTTCCGAAAGTTTTTCGACAAGTTCCGAGAGTTTTTGTTTTTTATAAATGTCTAATCCGTAATAAGATAAATCTTGTGCTATCAAAATTAATTCTTTAACACCTTTTTTTGCCAAATTTTTTGCCTGGCTCAAAAGCAATTCCATAGGAACGGAAACGTGTTTTCCTCTGATTAAAGGAATGGCACAAAAAGCACAAGTGCGGTCGCAACCTTCGGAAATTTTCAGATAGGCAAAATGGCTCGGTGTTGAAATTACTCGTTCGCCGAGCAGTTCTTTTTTGTAATCAATTTTAAGTTGTTTAACAATTTTCTGCATATCGTTTACACCGAAAAATTGATCGACTTCGGGAATGTCCTTCTTTAGTTCGTCTTTGTATCTTTCAGATAAACAACCCGTTACATACAGATTTTCGATTTTTCCGTCAATTTTTGCCTGTGCAAATTCAAGAATTGTATTTACGGATTCTTCTTTTGCATCGGCAATAAAACCGCAAGTGTTTATTATTACGGTATCTGCATCAAAATTAAATTCATCGAAAGTAAATTCTATATTCTGACTGTTAATTTGTGTTGCTAAATTTTCGCTGTCCACCAAATTTTTTGAGCAGCCGAGTTTTATTATATTTATTTTGGGCATTAAATGCAGAGTTTAATTATTTTACAAGATGTAAATCCGGTGTTTAATTTAATCAAACAAAGAATTAACAAACTTATTTTTATCAAAAATTTGCAGGTCTTCTTTTTGTTCGCCTACACCGATGTATTTTACGGGAATTTTAAACTGGTCGGAGATACCTATAACCACACCGCCTTTTGCCGTTCCGTCGAGTTTGGTTACCGCCAGTGCGTTAACTTCGGTTGCTTTTGTAAATTGTTTTGCCTGTTCAAAGGCATTTTGTCCTGTAGAGCCGTCAAGAACAAGCAAAATTTCGTGCGGTGCATCGGGGATAATTTTTTGCATCACGCGTTTTACTTTTGTAAGCTCATTCATTAAATTAATTTTGTTATGCAAACGTCCGGCTGTGTCAATAATAACGATATCGGCATTATTTGCTTTTGCGGAATTAAGTGTATCGAAAGCAACGGAAGCCGGGTCGGCACCGGTTTTTTGTTTAATTATCGGAACATCAATGCGATTTGCCCAAATATCTAATTGTTCGACAGCAGCGGCACGAAAAGTATCGGCAGCACCGAGAATAACTTTTTTTCCTTCGTTTTTAAATTTCCAAGCCAATTTTCCGATGGTTGTTGTTTTTCCTACGCCGTTAACGCCTACTACCATAATAACATAAGGATTTTTATTCACTCCTTCCCAATTATATTCGCTTGTATTTACTTCATTTTCCGATAACAAAGCGGAGATTTCTTCTTTTAAAAGTTTATTGAGTTCCTGCAATCCGAAGAATTTATCTTTTGCTGCTCGATTTTCAAGTCGTTCTATAATTTTAACCGTTGTATCAACTCCTACATCGGAGCTTATTAATATTTCTTCCAAATCATCAAGAAAATCATCGTTAATTTTTGATTTTCCGGCAACGGCACGTGATAATTTTTTAAATATGCTTTCTTTTGTTTTTTCAAGTCCGCTTTGCAGATTATCTTTTTCAGATTTTTTTTTGAATAATGCCATATTCGGGGAAGTTGAGTTAGTGTGTAAATATATAAAAAATGCTTTTCTCCCCAAAAGGAAAAAAGCAATAATTTCTTAATAAACGGTATCGAATTTAACGACAGTTATTTTTTTGCAAAAAAATCTTTAACTTTATCGTTATGAACCATCTCTTCCTTAAAAGTATAGGCTCCTGTTTTCGGAGATTTTACCATTTTTATAACTTTGGTATAAGTTTTACCTTCTCCTTTTTGAAGTGTTGCAACAACTTTCTTTGCCATAGCTCAATTATTTAATTTCTTTATGAATAGTATATTTTCTCAGAATGGGGTTGTATTTTTTCAGTTCCATCCTGCCTGTTGTATTTTTTCTGTTTTTTGTGGTAATATATCTTGATGTTCCGGGCATACCGCTGTTTTTATGCTCGGTGCATTCTAATATTACTTGTATTCTGTCGCCTTTTTTCTTTGCCATTTTATCGTAATTTTAGCCGTTAGTATTTTGTAATGTATCCTTTTTCCGCAGCATCTTTTAATGCTTTGCTTAATCCTTTTTTGTTTATTATCTTCATTCCTTTTGCTGAAACTTTTAATGATATCCAGCGCTCTTCTTCTTCCAGATAGTATTTTTTTACGAACAGATTAGGCTTAAATGTTCTTTTAGTTTTTTTATGTGAATGTGATACGTTGTTTCCTGAAATCACTCTCTTCCCTGTTATTTGACAAACTCTTGACATTTTATTTTGTATTTTGAATGAAAAACCTTTTTTATTTCGGACTGCAAAGAAAATGATTTTATTCGTAATATTCAAAAAAATAATATAATAAATTTTTACAAATACAGAAAATCATAATAATATTTAGCTTTTACACTCTTAAATTTATCTTATTTTAGTTTTATATGTTATCTTTTTATATTTTTGTTTAAAATTATATGTGAGTATTATGCAAAAGGTTGCTTTCAGTAAATTAAAGACGGGGTTATATATTTTTATATCTGTTATTTTAATCGGAACGGTTATTCTGTTATTTTATTTTCTGAAAAATACTGAAAAACAAATTGAAATATCAGGTTTTGGAGAAAAGTTAGGAATATTATATTCAGAATCGGGAACGCTTAGGGGGGCGTTAAAAGATTTTACCGGGAATGAACACGGTGATGACTTTTATACGCATAAAAAAGATACATATACCGATAATGTGTATTTTTATTTGACGAAGTGTAAAAAAATAACAGATGAGTTGCTTGCAGAATCTCCCGATTTTACTTTTGAGGTAACGAGTCTGCTAAATGAAAATATTAGCTTGATTAATGATTTTGAGGATTATTTTAAAATTCTGGTTGAAAATACAATAAAAACAGGAAATGATAATTACGGTTATATTGAACATATTATTAAGACTGAAGAGAAAATTAATAAGGTTTTAGATGAATATCCTTCAATATTTGAAAGGTTTGAGAGGCTTAAATCTCTGAAAACAGATTTGTTATATACGGGCGATGCTAAAAGCGAAGAGGAATTTATAAAAAATAAGAATGATTTTATAAAAATTATAAGACAAAACAAAAATATATTCGGTGATGTTGCAGAAAAACAGATTGTAATTGATAATTCTGCAGATTGGATTAATACGGTTTTATCTGTTTATAAATTGCAAAAGCATAACGGAAATAAGTTTTATCCCGGCTTAAAGAATGATTTGATTGAGATAACGGAAGTTGTTCAAAAGAATGTTAACGATGCTAATACAGTTATTAATTCTTACGGTAAAGAGAAATTTGAAGATTTCAAATTGCTTTTTATCATATTACTTTCCTGCTTTGCTTTATTGTTGACTTTTATAGTTGTTTCGGAGTACAGATTTTTTAAAAAAGAGTTACTGAATCTGAAAAAAAATATTGAGAAATTAAATGTGTTTGATAAAGTTAAGGCAGCAAATGATATTGACATTGAAGATATTTTTGTAATGACGGAAAAATTAAGAAAAGATTATAAAATAAAAACTGATTTTGTAACAGAGATTAAACTCGGGAAAGACGATGAGATATCTCCTGATTTTAAAGAAAAAGACAAGCTCGGAAATGCTTTAGTTGGGTTGAGGCAACAGTTAAAAGAGAGAGAAAAAAAGGCAATGCAAAAAGACAAAGAAAGAGCTGTTTCTGACAAATACAGAGACGCGACTTTAAGGTTCGGAAAAATTATAAGGCAGAATTTCGGAGATATTGAAGCACTGACATTTAATTTGCTTACGGAACTTGTCAGATTTTTGGGTGCCGAAATAGGCGGAATTTATATAATTGACGGGAATACTGATGTTTTGAAACTTAAAACCTCATATGCTTATAACGAGAAAAAAATTATAAAAAAAGATATTAAAATCGGTGAAGGGTTGGTAGGTACCTGTGCTGCTGACAAGTCCTCGATTTATATTGACAGAATTGATGATGATTATATAAAAATAGTATCGGGCTTCGGATATACAAAGCCGAAAACTTTGTTGCTGACACCTGTTTTTGCCGAAAATAAAATTTACGGTGTTATAGAGTTAGCCTCCTCCGGGATTTTTACGGAAGATGACGTTAAGTTTACCGAAACAATTTCGGAAGATTTAGCCTATACTTTATCCTATTTGCTCAAAAAAACTAATTAAAAAGGTTCTCAACCCAATTTTTTCCTTTTTCTTGCATAAAATTATTATCCGAATTTTCAGGTTCTGATAATTCTTCATTTCCGTAAATAAGATTATGAAACTCTCTCATCACGGTCAAAATTCGAGGACCCCATACTTGTTCAAAATTTGTTTTACAGTCAAAAATTGCGTTAAGGATAACATCTTCATTTGCAATGCTGTATAATTTTGTAAAATCTTTTAAATCCTGATATGTGTCCGTCAGACATTCCGACATACTTATTTCAATCGGGATTTCCGGATTTGCAGGTTCTCTTATTTCTGCGTAAACTTCAAATTGCCCGAGTTTTTTGCTTATTGCCGAATCTATATAATGCCAGTCGGCTTCGGTAATAAAAGTTTCGGAAGGTAACGGGTCTTTTATTTCAGGTTTCGGTAATTTCAGTGCCTTAAGGTAAAGCAAAGAGCTTATTTTATATGTTGTTTCAACAAATTCTTTCAAAGAAAAACTGTTTAAATTTTCAAGCACTTTGCAGTATTCGTTAGCTATTGTAACAAATTCAATAGTTTCTGCCGAATAAATAATATTGTCTGAAAGACTGTTTTGTTCGTTCATTTTATATATTTTCTTTAAAATATCAAGTAATAAAATATTTGTATTGTGTCTGCAACTATTACCTCTTTCCGCTTCGCTTTACATTCTTTTTGTTGCGTTTACGTTTTTTTGACGGGCTGCCTGAATTTACCTTTATGTTTTTCTCTTTTTTTTCATGAAATGCACCGCCTGACTGAGGAATTTTAGTCTTCAAATAATTTTTGTCATAAAGAATATCTTTCTCCTCTTCTGTTAAAACAGTTGATATTTTTAAATCTTCGGGCAAACTTTCAATATGTATATCTTTTTTCATTAAATTTTCAATTTGCATTTGCAAACCTTCTTCTTTTTCGGTAATAAAACTAATTGCCTTTCCCGGTTTGTCGGCTCGCCCGGTTCGCCCTATTCTGTGTATATAGTCACCCGGTATTTCAGGTAAGCTGAAATTTATTACGTGCGAAACATCACTTATATCAAGTCCTCTGGCAATAATATCCGTTGCAATAAGTATTCTTGTTTCACTTTCGTGAAAATTTTTTAATGTTCTTATTCTGTAATTCTGAGATTTATTAGAATGCAGAACACCGGTTTCTTCTCTGAATTCGGGAAGGAGTTTTTCGTATAGCCTGTCGGCGTTTTTTTTCCCGGAAACAAAAATCAAAACTTTCTCTAAATTCTTATCTTTCAGAAGCAGGTTCAGTAAATTAACTTTGGTGTTATGGTTAGGAATACGATATGCTGTCTGAATAATTTTATCAATAGGAGTTCCGTGCGGTGCAATTTCTATTTTTACGGGAGAAATAAAAAAATCGTTTATGAAATTTTCAACATCTTCCGTAAGGGTTGCCGAAAACATTAAATTTTGTCTTTTTTTAGGAAGAATTTCCAGAATACTCATCAATTGCGGACGAAATCCGAGATTCAGCATCTCATCAACTTCATCAATAATAACTTTTTGAATGTTTTTCAACCGTAATAATCCGGTCATTGTCAAATCGTACAATCTTCCCGGTGTTGCAACTAAAATATCCAAGCCGGCATACACAATTTTTTTTTGCGTATTTATGTTTGTTCCGCCGTATATTCCGGCATAGCGGACATTCATATATTTTGTCAACTTGTCAAGTTCATTTGTTACTTGCAATACAAGTTCACGGGTCGGTACCAAAATAAGAATACGCGGGTGTCTTTGTTCAGAATATTTTAATTGTCGAAGAACGGGCAGCAAATATGCAAAGGTTTTTCCCGTTCCGGTTTGGGCTACGCTCACCACATCTTTTCCCGACATAATTACCGAAAAAGTTTTTTCCTGTACAGGTGTAGGGTTTATAAAGCCCAAATCTTCAATTGCATTAAGAAGGGGCTTGTTTAAATTTAATTCGTCAAAAGTCATCAAAAACTAAAATTTCGGCAAAGATAAGATTTTAGTTTAAATGAGAGGAGATAAAAAAGCGATCCGTCAAAAAGACAGACCGCTTTAAATGTTTTCACAACGGAATAATCCTTATTGTGAATTGCTTCAATTTGTATTCACAAAGTTAATAAAAAAATTCAAAACTCAAATATCTTTTTGTAATTTTATGGTTTAAGAATTTTATCTTTATAATTATGAAAAAAATATTAGGACTTGATTTAGGTACAAACAGCATTGGTTGGGCTGTTGCGGAACAAAATTTTGACAAAAAAGAAGGTAGAATAATTGATATGGGTAGCAGGATTATTCCGATGTCGCAAGATATTCTGGGAAAATTTGAATCGGGGCAATCCGTTTCACAAACCGAAAAAAGAACCGAATATAGAGGAGTGAGAAGACTATATCAAAGAGATAATTTGCGCAGGGAACGACTACACAGAGTATTGAACATTCTCGGCTTTTTGCCTGAACATTATAAAAATAAAATCGATTTTGAGAAAAATCCCGGGCAATTCAAAGAAGAAGTAAAACTTAATTACCGTAAAATGGAAAACGGCAAATATGAATTTCTTTTTATGGATTCGTTTAACGAAATGCTTAAAGATTTTCAAAATCATAAGATTCCTTATGATTGGACATTGTTTTATCTGCGAAAAAAAGCACTTACCGAAAAAATATCAAAAGAAGAATTGGCTTGGGTAATTCTAAACTTTAATCAAAAAAGAGGATATTATCAGTTGAGAGGTGAAGAAGAAGAGGTACAAGAAGGCAAAGAAAAAACTTTTGAAGTTTTAAAAGTAGATAAAGTTATCGACTCGGGAGATAAAATAAAAGGAAGTAACGAAATTTTATACGATATATATTTCACAAACGGTTGGAAATATGATAAACAAACAACCAAGCCGGAAAACTGGATTGACAAAACAAAAGAATTTATTGTAACTACTTCAACTACAAAAGACGGTAGCATAAAGAGAACATATAAGTCTGTTGACTCTGAGAAAGATTGGATAGCTATAAAAAAGAAAACCGAACAAGACCTTGATAATTATATGGAAAAGGACAAAAATCATACGGTCGGCACATACATTTATGATAAATTGCTAGAAAACCCATCACAAAAAATCAGAGGAAATTTAATAAAAACCATTGAACGAAAATATTACAAATCAGAACTCAATAAAATACTTACAAAACAAATAGAGTTAAATCCGGAACTTTTTGCAAATGAATTGTATGAAAAATGTATATTTGAATTATATCCTCACAATGATGCTCACAGAAACAATATAAAACAAAAAGGTTTTAAACACCTATTTATTGATGATATAATTTTTTATCAACGACCTTTAAAAAGTAAAAAATCAACCATTGGCGGTTGTCAATACGAAACAAGGACTTATCGTAAAACTGTGACAGATGAACAAACGGGAAAAGAAAAACAAGAACTTGTTACAGAACCAATAAAAGCAATATCTAAATCACACCCGCTTTACCAAGAATTTCGATTATGGCAATTTATTAAAAACCTGAAAATATATCTTAAGGAAACTAAAATTGAGGGTAAAACAAAAATAAATCAAGATGTTACAACCGATCTGCTAAAAAAAGAAGAAGATTGGGTTGAACTTTTTGACTTTTTAAACAACAAGAAAGAAGTTGAACAAAAACAAATAATAGAGTTTTTTATAAAACAAAATCTTATTAACAAAAAAGAGAAAGACAATTACCGTTGGAATTATGTAGAGGATAAAAAATATCCGGCAAACGAAACAAGGGCTACATTTTTATCAAGATTAAAAAAAGTAGAAGGTTTTAATATTCAACAATTTAGTTATGATTTTATAAAAAATTTATGGCACATTATATATTCAGTAAAAGATAAAGAACAATTCGAAAAAGCACTTGCCAGATTTGCACAAAAAAATAATTTGGATGAAGATAGCTTTGTAGAGAACTTTAAAAAGTATCCGCCGTTTAAGAATGATTACGGAGCATATTCTGAAAAAGCACTTAAAAAGATTTTACCATTAATGCGAATGGGCAAATATTGGGATGAGAATGTAATTTCAGATGATGTAAAAGAACGCATTAACAACATTATAGAAAGGGCAAATGCTTTAAATCTACCAAACAACCCAACAAAAAAACAAATTAATGAAGCTTTTGAAAAACACCAAGTAGCGGATGATGATATCCCGCAACAACTCATTAAAAGCTTTATACCTTTTAAAAACAAAAATCCATTAACAGGATTAAACACCTATCAAGCCGGTTATGCCATTTATAACCGCCACTCCGAAGTTAGTGATATTCAACAATGGAAATCTCCTGATGATATCGATAAATTCTTAAATTCTTTTAAACAACACAGTTTGCGTAATCCAATTGTTGAGCAAGTTGTAACGGAAACATTACGAACAGTTAGAGATATTTGGAAAGAATATGGAAATTTTGAAGAGATACATATAGAGTTGGGGAGAGAAATGAAAAACCCTGCTGATAAGCGTAAACAAATGACCCAAAGAGTAACGGAAAATCAAAATACTAATGAAAGAATACGACTTATTCTAAAAGAATTAATGAACGACGGAGTGGAAGGCGTAAAAGATTATTCTCCAAGTCATCAGGAAATTTTAAAAATATATGAAGATGATTTATGGAAAAACCCATATTCTAATTTCAGCAAAATCTCAAAAGATGATATTGAAAAAATACGTAAAAATTCTACCCCCAAGCCTACTGATATTCAAAAATATAAACTTTGGCTTGAACAAGGATATACTTCACCCTATACCGGAAAAACAATATCGTTAAGCAGATTATTCACAACCGATTATCAAATAGAACACATAATTCCTCAATCTCGCTACTTTGATAATTCTATGAACAATAAAGTAATTTGCGAAAGCGAAGTAAATGCAGACAAAAGTAATAAAACTGCTTACGAATACCTCAAAGAAAAAGGAGATAGCATTGTTGATGGACATCAACTTTTTTCACTCGAAAAATACGAAGCTCATTGCAAAAGATATTTTAAAAATAATCGCACTAAACTCAAAAACCTGCTTTCGGAGGATATACCTGAGAGCTTTATTGAGCGGCAAATAAATGACACTCGTTATATTAGCAAGTTAGTAAAAGGACTTTTAAGCAATATTGTAAGAGAGGAAAGCGAACAAGAAGCAACAAGCAAAAACCTTGTGCCTGTTACAGGCGCGATAACATCGCAACTTAAACAGGATTGGGGTCTAAATGATGTTTGGAACGAAATTATTTTACCAAGATTCGAAAGGCTGAATAAACTTACAGGAAGCAATGAATTTACAACACTAAATACACAAGGGAAAATAATACCTAATGTTCCGGACGAACTAAAAAAAGGTTTTAGCAAAAAACGTATAGACCACCGTCATCACGCACTTGATGCACTGGTTATTGCTTGCACTACAAAAGACCACATTAATTATATTACCTCTATAAATGCTCAAAGAAAGAATTATAGTTTGGTATCAAAACTTAGAAAAGTTAGAGAAAAACAGAAAATTAATAAAATAACTGGTGAAATAACTAAAATTAAAGTCCCTACTGATTATCATAAACCTTGGAAAGGATTTACGGCTGATGCAAAAATAGCCCTTGAAAAAACAGTTGTTTCTTTTAAACAGAACATAAGAGTAATAAACCGTACAAACAATAAATATTGGAAATATGTAAAACAAAAAGACGGCTCTTTCAAAAAACAACTGCTTAAACAAGAAGGCAAAAATTGGGCTATACGTAAACCTTTGCACAAAGAAACAGTTTCAGGAGGATGAAGACGAGGATGGATGACGATGACAATGATGACGGCGATGAAGATAATAATGATAATGATGATGTTGATGATGAAGATGACGATGCTAATCATGATGAGGATAATGATGATGATG
>CAMZKI010000246.1 GCA_947311125.1 uncultured Chlorobiota bacterium | reverse complement strand
GCATTTGGCAGTTTGGGAATGGCAAATACCGTTATACTTGTTTCTTGGCGGTTTAGCCGCAGGTCTGCTGTTTTTTGCATCATATTTTGTAATTACGGGTCCGTATTTAACGGTAGCTGGGTATTTTTTTTCTTTCCCCGTAATTACAAAATATGATGCAAAAAACAGCAGACCTGCGGCTAAACCGCCAAGAAACAAGTATAACGGTATTTGCCATTCCCAAACTGCCAAATGCGGATCTATATACGGATTCATTCTTCCGCTTGTAATAATCTCTTCTCTCATTTTATTGAGTTTATTTTATTAACAATCATTAAATTAAATAAAAAATTTGCGGTTTTGTTCCTGCTTCCGGAGCCAGAACTTTTGTTTTTCGGCTTGCAATTTTCTTTGAAACTTCGCTGTTCGGGTCGTCCAAATCTCCAAAGTACATACAATGTGTAGGACAAACCGAAACACAAGCAGGGTCTTGTCCGTTTTTTACTCTGTGGTCACAAAATGTACATTTGTCCACATATCCTTCCGGGTGAAAATATCTTGCATCGTAAGGACAGGACTCAATACATGCTCCGCAACCTATACATTCTTCGTGTGTAACCTTTACAATTCCGCCTTCAATAACATGACTTGCTCCGGTAGGACAAGTTCTTACGCAAGGTGTGTTATCGCAATGATTACATCTTTCAGAACGAATTTCAAGAGCCAAATTAGGATACATTCCCTCTACTGTTTCGGAAATCCAATCTCTTGTATATCCGTGAGGGATATTATTTTCTGTTTGACATGCAACGACACAATCGCTGCATCCGACACATTTCTTAGTGTCTATTGCCATTCCGTATCTCATAGTTGTATGTTTATTATGTTTACCCTTTCGGGGATAATATTCACATTAATTAAGTTGTTTCTTTATCCGGCTTTTCTAAAAGAAATGTTACAAAATTTTCTCTCATACCGGTTGCTCCTGTTTCTTTATCAATTTTGATATTTGTAATTAGCTCTGAATCAGAAGCTCCTTTGCCGAAAGCCCGAGTCATTTTTTTATTGTCTCCGCCGAATCCGTGAGGTAAATAAACGGCATCGGTATTTATTCTTTGTGTTATCCTTACCTTTACGGGAAAATCAGTAATTATACCGTCTTGATTTTCTAACCACACTTCTTGTTCATTTTCTATACCCCAATCTTCGGCAACTTTCGGGTTAACCCACAGATGATTCTCTGAACGTAAATCATTTAAATACGGATTATTTACGGTTCTTCCGAATGTGTGCATAGGAACTCTTCCGTATATCAACCTGTAGAACCCTTGCGGATTTTGTTTATGCTCGGTAAACTTCGGTAATCCGTCATATCCTTCGGCAGCCAGAAGATTTGAAAATAATTCTATTTTTCCCGACGGTGTATTAAATTCCCAATCGGCACCGTCAGGGATGTATAAATAATCTTCTTTTTCAAATTCTTTAACACCTATTTTTTTCATCTCTTCTAAAGACGTCCCGACTTTTTTAAACTGCCAGTCCAATACTTCTTCGATATTTTTCCATGGGAAATATTCTTCTAAACCAAGTTTTAAGCCTATTTCTCGGGCAATCCACCATCCCGGTTTTGAATTTCCTGCAGGTTTATCGACAGCCGGCATTCTTAAGGCGATATTGGGTTTGCGATGTTGGTTGGTTCTTGCATAATCATAGCGTTCCAAATAAACAGCCTCCGGCAATACAACATCTGCATATCCCGTTATTTCTGTCGGCATTGTATCAACCACAACGACCAATTCCATATTGTCTAAAGCTCTTATAGTTTTCTTTTGATCAGGTATTGATTTTACGATATTTGTTGCCGTAATAAAACAGCCTTTAATTTTTTTATCGCTTTTGTTTTCAGGTAATGCATAGTCTATTAATACATTTGTAACACCAAGCGGAGCTAATTTATATTTATTTCTGGTAATAGTTTTCCACGTCCATTTAGGTTCTTCATATTCGGCATGAGGAAATTTAGGCAAGCGTTTTTTCTCCGGAAAATAAATACCGCCTTTTCTGCCGTAAGACCCAAGTAAAGCGTTTAAAATTGCAATGGCACGACTTCTTTGAGTATCGTCTCCGTACCAAACTGTGTGTCTTCCGGGATGAATAATAACAGCCGGAGCCGCACCTGCCATTGTGTAAGCTGTTTCTCTTATTATATCGGGCTTTATTCCGGTTTTTGTGTATGCCCATTCAGGCGTAAAGTTCTTTACGTGACTTTTTAATAAGTCAAATCCGTAAGTATATTTTTCGACATATTGTTTGTCATATAATTTTTCTTTAATAATAACATTCATCCATGCCAAAAGAAGGGCAATATCCGTAGCCGGTTTTATGGGCAGCCAAAATTTTGATTTGCTTGCAGCCGTAGAAAATCTTGGGTCAACGGTAATAATAGTTGCTCCGTTATCAATTGCTTCCGACATCTCCTGCACGTGTCCGTTGTGCATATTTTCTCCGAGATGATTTCCGATTAAAACAAGACATCTTGTATTTCTGATATCTGTCGGTTCAGGAGACGAAACTCCTTTTCCGAAAGTTGCTTTAAATCCTACTTCTCTGGGCACAAGGCACTGTGCTATAGCCGGCTCTGCAATACTGTCTGAACCAAAAGCTTTAAAGAGATGTTCGAAATGAGGACCTGTTGTTCCGTGATGGAATAATGCCATACTTTCTTTTCCGTATTTATTGCCTATTTCTTTCATTTTATCAGCAATAAAACTTAATGCTTCCTCCCATGATACCTCTTTAAATGTTTGTTTTCCCGGCTTTCCTACTCTTATTAAAGGGTTTAGTAACCGGTCTTTATCGTAATACATTCCTATTCCTCCGGTTCCTCGCGGACACAACCTTCCTCTTGAATGTTGATCATTCTCGTTTCCTACAATTTTCCAAATTTTCTCTTTCCCTTCTTTATCTTTTACAGTATATATCCAACCTGCACATTTCCAAAAACATACTTCGCATACGGTAGGGTACCTTTGGGCTTTTGAATCATCCGGTATTTGTTCATCGTCTTCTAAAAATCCCGGTACCCAACCCAATACAGGAGACATACTCAGAGCTAAACCTCCGACTCCCATTGAGGTTATTTTAATAAAATCTCGCCTTGTTGTTTTCATATTTATCACTTTATTTTATGATATATATCAATCTAAATTTTATCCAAAATTAAGCAAAACTTTAATCAAATAATATGTTTTATAAATGGTAAAATTTATATATGTCAATAACTAGACACAATTCCGCCCGTAAAGCTTTGATTTTACCAAAGATAAGTCATTGTTTAGAATATTTCTAAAAAAGAAAAAGTGCTGAAAAACACATTAATTTGTATCAGAAATATTAAAAGTAAAAAACTGCATTAAATTCAGCTCTAAAAAATATAAATTTTATTTGATATAAGGTTATATTCCGGAAAGCACAGAAATTGTCCGAGAAATTTGTTTTTTTACATTTTGGTCTGCTTCTGATTTCAATGCTGTCTGCAAGTCGGGTAATGCCGCAGAATATTCTGCCTGCATCAATAGATAAGCAGCATGCTTTCGGATTTTCGGATTTTTATCACGAAGCAAACCGATATTCCAACGAACGGCAGGACGAGAACGATAAGAATATAAAGTATCCATTGCTGCAATTTGCAATTCTGCACTGTCGGATAATAAATCGTAGAACAATTCTTTTTCTCGCTTTCTTAAAGCTCTGTCAAAAAATATTTCTTTATCGTTAAGTTGCGGACGTACCCAAAAAGTATCATATTTTACAATTTTTTTATTGCTTACCAGACGTGCCATTCGCGGCACCATCCACCGCATTCCGGGAGTAGCTTCCGGGTGTCCCGCTATTCCGGCAATTTTTCCGTTTCCCGAGTTTTGAAAATACAGAAAAGTTTTACCTAGCGTCAATCCTGCGGGAGCAAAATTATCAGGATGTATATCGGAGACAAATTTCCCCAACTCGGAAGTGTCTTTTTTTGTACTGTCTTTTAATTGCATAACGGGTCCGTCGTAATATTGAAGAAAAAGTTTGTGATTTTTAAGCTCGGGAAAATGCTGTAAACCTCTTTCGTTTAAAGAAAACTCGACCAGACCTCTGCCTCTGTTGTAATGCGGGCGGTCAAGCTGCTTATAACCGGACAATTTTAAGGAAGGATAACCATCGGTTGACATAGTCATAAAAGCTCCGGCACATATTCCTATAAGTCCTTTTCCTTTTTTGATTACGAAATTACGAATACTGTCAACTCCGGATTTTCCCAAATTATTGAGTTCTTTGCTTCCGCTTCCGCCGGGAAAAATAATTACGTCAAATTTTGACAGCTCTCCGGCGGCAACATCGTGTCCGTCAATGGCTTTACCCGCAATACCCTTGTCTATTTTCAGAGCTTCCAAAGTTTCGGTAACACATACAGGACTTGCACCGTTTCCGGAAAACACGGCAACCTTAATTTTATTCGACACATCTTTTTTCTCCGGTGTATTTTCATTTTCTGTTTTGCAGGAAAATAACAACACAGACAGAAGTATTACTGATATTTTAATTTTCATTCTGAAAATATTATAAGTTAACATTAAATTCTTTTTTATAAAGTTCTTTCACATAGCTATTTACCCAAGAATAAAAATTTTCTGTTTTTGATTTGGAGAAACTGTTTTTTTCAAAATCCGCCATTAAGCTGTTTCCTTTTTCAAAAATTACATCTTCATAAGGTTTTATTTTTTGAATAATTCCTGTTTTATCAGAATTATGCAAAGCATTTATATTTATATATTTCCTTTCAAATTTTCCCCAACGAATCGGGAAACATTGTTTTTTAAGAGTTAGTGCTGCATTGCAAATCGGAGAATCTTTTAAATCCTTATCGTATTTTAAAATACTCGGAAATTTATCTTTCATTTTAATCCAAACGGGAATTGCAATTGATGTTAAAGGAAATCCTACAACAGACCACATTACGGCATTTTCCGGATTTTCATTTTTTTTAACTCCTTGCACAACACAAGAAGAAGACGAGCCCGTGCGGGGAATATAATCGCCGAATGCGGCAAAAGTCGGAGTATTGGCAGGATTGTTTCCGTATTTTTCGAATAAATCTTCTTTTATAAGAGAATGATATAATGTACGAGCAACTTTTTGTTGGATGAATTGTGCGTCCATTGTATTTGTTGACACGGCATTATAAAATAATTCGCTTGTCGTATTATAGCGGATGTAACCGCTGCTTTCGGTTCCGAGCTTTCCGGTATGAGAATAATTTGTTCTTATAATATATCCGAAAGGGGCAACTTTCGGGTCGTTTGCATCAAATTTAACGTATCCTCTGTTGCTTAGTTCGTAATAAGCAGCCCCCCCGTTGCCGTCAATAACACCGAAATTTGCTTCAAGTCGCGTAGGTTTGAGCATACTGTCGAGCATAGCTTCAAAATCGGCAAGCGTTTTGCAGTTTTGCAGTGCTTTTTTCATCAATTGTCCTTCGTGCCCGGTTTGTTCTATGCCGCCACCTATATTAAGGTTGTATGAAGCAGAATTCATTATTGCAAAGCCGGTTTCGTTGTACCCTATCCAAATACTCTTTCCTTTTGTATCTTTTGAATTAACCAAACCGATACATTCGTATTTTCCGTCATCGAAAAACCGGATAATATTATTTACTGCCCAGGTATCACGATTTTTCCAAAGTAAAGGGCGACCGTTTTTTGTATATTTGCCGGAAATAACTGCTGTTGTACAAGCATCTGTATAAAAAGAAAAAGATATTATGAACAGCAGAATTAGTGTTATTTTATACTTCATTTTTAATATTTTAGAAAATCTCGACGTGTAACTTTGTAAAAAATACACGCCGAGCAATATGTAAAATTATTTTGCGGGAAACCAGCCGCCGTTTGATGTGTTGATTCCGTCGGCATTTTCAACACCTCCGAAAGTATATAAAGGCATATACATAACATTAAGTTCTTTTGCAGGCAAGGGAAAATGAAGCGGAGTTCCCGTTTGTAACATATCCCTTCTTCTCATATCGAAAAAAGCTATGCCGTAACCGGTCATTATAAGTTCTATATCTCTTTCATAAAATAATGCTTTCAGAAAGTTCTCATCAGATATTGAATAAGAAAGCGGGGGCAGATTTCCTCTGGTAACTCTTGTTCCGCTGTTTATAATATCAATTGCCGTATTTTTTTGGCCGTTATGAAACAGAGCTTCCGCCTTTATTAAATCGTTTTCCGTTACACTGAAATCCGTAACATAATCCGGATTGCTGAACGAATACGGATATCGGGTATATTCATAATTTGAAAAATGGTAATAACCCCTTTCGGGCCTGAAATTACAAACTCCGTCATAAGTAAAGTCCGTAAGCAACCGAGCATCTGCCGATGTTGCTTGTCCGGGAGCCGGTTCTTGGCTTAAATCGGGGTATCGATAAGGATACGAGGGATCCATTAAGTTAATTATTCTGGCATCAATTCTAACCCAATTATCTCGGGAAACCGTATAATGAAAAAAGTAATTATGCCAAGACACGTTATCCATAAACGGAGCTAAATCTCTTAATATACCGTTGTTTGCATAATTATAAACTTTTTGCCAATCGACTTGCTCATTCTCGGCAGCTGTTCTCGGGCAATAGACTAAAAATCTTGCGGCAAAAGAGTTCGCTAAACGAGCCAATTCGTTATTTGAATATTCGGAACCGTTAATCCAGTCATCGGGAACGGTAAAACTGTTATTTGAAGCTATTTCAATACATTTATCAAGAGCTGCAACGGCAGAATCAATAACAGCTTTATAATCAGAAGCAATAACAGCTCCGGGGTCTTCCGTGTTTTCTGTAACAATAAAGCCTTTATCAAAAGTAAGCCCGATATAACCGAGTGCAACTCCTTGTATAAAATGACTGAAAGCCCGTATCATTTCAGTATCCGCACCTTTCCCTTCAGAATTTAATTTGCCGATTTCCATACCGTTATTTATAACACGAAGAATATCATTTGACTGTGATAATGCCGAATACATTTTTTGATAGTACGTTTCGGTAATAAGTTTCCAGTCATATTCTTCCGTGTTATTAAAAGCTGCACGCGGCTCGGAAGACAGGTCGTACATACCTCCGTTAAGCCATGAACTTGTGCCTTGGTCTGCCATTGTCCACATTGCCATAACAGGGGAATATGTATATGAATAATATTGATTAATATACCAGTTATAAAATAAACCGGAAGCTAGTCCGTAAACATCATCCGGATTTTCCAAAACAATATTAACATCCGGTTTATTATCATATTTTACGTCCAGTAATTCGGTACAACCGGACAAACCTAAAATTAGAATAAAAATTATGTATTTAAGTTTCATTTCTGTGTTCTTTAAAGATTAAAAAATAAATTCTATTGAACCGGTAAATGTTCTGAAATTAGGGTATCCGTAACTGTCATAAGAAAAATTTGCGGAATAAGTACTGTTACCGACTTCAGGGTCGTAGCCCGTGTATTCCGTTAACGTAAGAAGGTTATGACCTATAAGGCTGAATTTTACAGACTTAATAACATCTGAAATTTTATTTTCCTTGTTAAACTTGTATGTGTAAGCTATTGACATTTCTCTGAGCTTGACATAGCTTCCGTTTTCTACAAAAAATGAATTCAGGTTATTGCCGTTGTAAAGTGCCTGATAGTAGTAAATTGATTTTTTTTGCTCTTCGGGCTTGCCGTACTGGTCAATAATTCCGGCTCTGTTTTCAAGAAAAAGATATTGTTTGGTTTTATTATATACATCTCCTCCGTGTTTCCAAGACCAAAGCATATACAGAGACAGGTTTTTATATGAAAATAAAGTGTTAAAACTTAAG
>CAMZKI010000245.1 GCA_947311125.1 uncultured Chlorobiota bacterium | reverse complement strand
CAATACAACACAAAAAAAGAACTTAAAGTCATTCGTAAAGCAACTGCCCTTAATCCCGGGAAATAATACATTTTATACTCATCGGATAAGTTTATTTATCCGATGAATTTTTCACACACTAATATATGTACACAAAACTGATAAACAAATTAAAATATCAACATTTCAAATATAAAGCCGGCAGAAATTGCACAAAAAAAATGAGTTGTATAAAAGACCAAAAATTTGATAAAGCGGCAGAATACAGAAACAAAGAACGAAAATATCTTGAAAAGCTAAAAATATATCAATAATTCATAATAATTCTACGATATAACCGAAAATTATTATCTTTATAAATATGCCTGTAAAATTTATAACAAACCGGCAACACTATGAAGAAGTAATCCTGCAAATCGCAAAAGCTCGCAAATTTGTATGGATAGGAACTGCCGATATAAAAGATTTACACGTAAAACACAGAGGAAGTGTAGTGTCATTTCTTGCCGTTCTTAACGAACTTGTAAAGAAAAAAGTTGCTGTTCGCTTACTTCACGCAAAAGAGCCGGGTGTAAATTTTCGCAAAAGTTTTGATAAATATCCCGGACTTTGGGATGCCACGGAACGTCAACTTTGCCCGCGTGTTCATTTTAAACACATTATAATTGACGGAAAATTTGCATATACCGGTTCGGCAAATTTAACCGGTGCCGGCTTGGGTATGAAAAGCGATACCGAAGAAATTTTGAAGCCGGAATTATCACGACAGACACAAAATTAACAGAAAATATAATGCGGCAATTCGATGAAGTTTGGATAGGTAAATTCTGTAAAACCTGCGGCAGAAAAGATTTCTGCAGCGACCCGATTATATAAAAACTTTCTTCGTTAAAAACTATTTCATAAAATAATAAAAAAAATAATGTCGTTTATTACATCATTTTTACTTTTGCCTCTTCCTATTTCTTAAAAACATTTAAAATAAAACGTGCAAGATTACTTAAACCAACTTAACAAAGCTCAAAAAGAGGCAGTTATAAACACAGAAGGTCCCTCGCTGGTAATTGCCGGTGCCGGTTCCGGAAAAACACGCGTACTTACATACCGCATAGCATACCTCCTACAAAACGGCGTAAAACCCTGGCGTATTCTGGCTCTTACATTTACCAACAAAGCGGCTAAAGAAATGAAAGAAAGAATAGCCGCACTTATAGGAGAAGACAAAGTAAAATATCTTTGGATGGGAACATTCCACTCAATTTTTGCCAAGTTTCTCAGAAAAGAAGCCGAAATTTTGGGCTATCCTCAAAATTTTACGATATACGACACGCAAGATACCAAAAGCATTATTAAAAGTATCATTAAAGAACTAAAATTAGACGATAAAATATACAAGCCTGCCGGAGTTTATGCACGCATATCAGGTGCCAAAAATAATTTAATTACGGCACAGGCATATGAAAACAATCACGAAATAAGAAGTCAAGATGAAAGAAGCCGAAAGCCCGAACTATACAGAATATATAAAATCTACACACAGCGTTGCAAAAAAGCCGGAGCAATGGATTTTGACGACCTGCTGCTGAATGTCAATATATTATTTCACAAAAACCCCGGCATTTTAAAAAAATATCAGGAAAAATTTGATTACATTTTAGTTGACGAATATCAAGACACAAATTTTTCGCAATATCTTATAATTAAGAAATTAGCCGAACAACATAAAAATGTTTGCGTAGTGGGCGATGATGCCCAGAGCATATATTCTTTCAGAGGTGCAAAAATTGAAAATATATTAAATTTCAAAAACGATTATAAAAATTACAAACTTTTTAAACTCGAACAAAACTATCGTTCTACAAAAAACATTGTAGAAGCCGCAAACTCGGTAATAGAAAAAAATCAAAACAGAATAAAAAAAGAAGTTTTCTCTCAAAACGAAGAAGGTACAAAAGTAAAAGTAATTGAAGCTCTTACCGATAACGAAGAAGGCTTTGCGGTAGCAAATAAAATTTCCGAATCGATTTTTACCGACAATACAAAATATTCAGACCACGCTGTTTTATACCGCACAAATGCACAATCACGTATTTTTGAAGAAGCTTTCAGACGCAGCAAGATTCCTTACCGCATTTACGGCGGATTATCGTTCTATCAGCGAAAAGAAATTAAAGACCTCCTGGCATATTACAAACTCATCGTAAATAAAAAAGACGATGAAGCATTTAAACGTATCATAAATTACCCTAAAAGAGGAATAGGAAAAACTACAATCGACAAAATAGAAAAATACGCAAACGAAAACTTTATGTCGATGTGGGAAGTTACCGAAAAAATAATGAGCTCAAACACGGGACTTAACAGCAGAGCCGTAAACCAACTTCTGGCTTTTGCCGGTATGATTAAAAAATTTTCATCAAAATTAAACGATCAAAATGCTTTTGAACTCGGTAAAGAAATAGCACAAACAAGCGGAATTTTAAGCGAGCTGTTTGCCGACAAATCGCAGGAATCACTTGCTAAATACGAAAACGTGCAAGAGCTCATAAACGGTTTAAAAGAATTTGTCGATACAGCCGAAAACAACGAAAATAAACTAAACCATTTTCTGGAATCCGTATCTCTCCTTACCGACCAAGATACCGATAACGACAGCGACAAAAACAAAGTAACACTTATGACAATACATTCGGCAAAAGGTCTTGAATTTAAAAATGTTTACGTTGCAGGGCTGGAAGAGAAACTTTTTCCTTCGGAAATGTCGGCATTTTCACCGACAGAACTTGAAGAAGAAAGACGCTTATTTTATGTGGCAATGACAAGAGCCGAAAAAAATCTTTATCTGACATATGCCGGCCGGCGATACAAGTGGGGACAACTTCACGACTGCACACCGAGCAGATTTATAAAAGATATAAAACCCGAATTTGTTGAATTTTATGATGCTTACGGCAACGACGGAAAAAGAAGCAAAACACAAACAAATTTATTCGGCAAAACAAATACCGGAAAATCAAAAACCGGTTATACAAAAAACAATGAAAAACAAACACCTTCCGTTCCAAAAACAGGATATAACCGCAAGCTGAAAAAAATAGAAAATGCTTCCGTTTCGGCACCTGCAAACATCAACGACATTGTTCCCGGAGTTAAAGTTACACACAGCCGCTTCGGAACAGGAACCGTTTTAAAAACTGAAGGAGAATTTCCGAACACAAAAGCCCTTATTGAATTTAAAACAGGAATAAAAAACCTGCTGTTGAAATTTGCAAAACTCCAAATAACAGAGTAGGCTGAATTTTTCAAACGCTTTCCCGCTTTTAACAATTTCAGCATTATACTCTCAATAATTTATGAATAATTAAGAATATATCCGTATCTTTGGAAATTAATTTAAAAAAATGGAATACAATACATCATTAAGCAAACTTATCCTGCCGGAATACGGCAGAAACGTGCAAAAACTTGTTGAAAATGCAGTAAAAATCGAGGACAAAGAAGAACGAAAAAAATATACGGAAGGTATTATAAATCTTATGGGACGTATGTACCCTTACCTCCGAGACCTGAAAGACTTCAAACATAAATTATGGGATCATCTTGTAATTATGTCAGATTTTAAATTGAAAGAAGACTCTCCTTTCCCTGCTCCCGAAACAGCAACTTTTGCCGGAAAACCTGAAAAAATCCCCTATAAATCAAAAAATTTCCGATACAAGCACTTCGGTAAAAACATTGTTGATATGCTTAAATATGCTGCCGAAATGGAGGACAACGACGAAAAAAAACTTCTTACGGCACTCATAGCAAATCATATGAAAAAACTTTATCTCACTTGGAGTAAAGATTCTGTTACCGATGAATTTATTTTTCAAAAAATAAAAGAGCTGTCAGGAGGAAAGGTAGAAGTTGAAAAAGATATTATTTTAAGCGAGTCTCACAAATTAGTAAATCCTAATAAAAAGCTGAAACGCAAAAGAAAATAAACCCGTAAAAACATAAATTTCCGAAAACCGTATGGCATCGTTTAAAATAAAAGGCGGAACAAAATTAAAAGGAGAATTAATACCGCAAGGAGCAAAAAATGAAGCACTGCAAATTATTTGTGCCGTATTGCTTACACCCGAAGAAGTCAGAATAAACAATATCCCCGATATTCTTGATGTAAATAACCTGATTCATTTAATAGAAAAATTAGGCGTAAAGGTAAACAAACTTAATGACTCAGACTATACTTTTAAAGCCGAAAACATCAACCTTGATTATCTTAAAACCGAAGAGTTCAAAAAACAAGGTTGATGTTTTCGGCTTTAAAAGTATAGTCTGAGTCATTAAGTTTGTTTACCTTTACGCCTAATTTTTCT
>CAMZKI010000244.1 GCA_947311125.1 uncultured Chlorobiota bacterium | reverse complement strand
ATTAATTTTTTGTATAATTTTATTCCTAATTTTACTACAAATATATTTATAATTATTAAACAATATTTAATTACATTGAAAACCGACAAAATAAAATGGATGTCAAAAATTTAAATTTAAGTAAAATACTGCAGAAGAATTTCGGCTTTGATACATACAAGGGTGAACAGGAAGAGATTATTAAAAATGTTTTAGACGGCAAAGACTCTTTTGTTCTTATGCCCACAGGAGGCGGAAAATCT
The DNA here is from genome assembly GCA_947311125.1 of uncultured Chlorobiota bacterium. Classification (GTDB taxonomy): domain Bacteria; phylum Bacteroidota; class Bacteroidia; order Bacteroidales; family JAADGE01; genus JAADGE01. The sequence continues at coordinate 6,287 of CAMZKI010000244.1, read as the reverse complement.
TTAACCTACCAACTGCCGTCTTTAATTATTGAAGGAACGGCAATAGTAATATCACCTCTGATTGCCCTGATGAAAAACCAAGTGGACGCAATGAGAGGATATAACAAAGATGATTCAATTGCTCATTTTATGAACTCATCTCTGAATAAAACACAATTAAAACAGGTAAGAGAAGATGTAAAAAACGGCAAAACAAAACTTTTATACGTAGCCCCCGAATCTTTAACCAAGGAAGAGAATACAGATTTTCTTAAATCAGTAAAAATCTCATTTTATGCTATTGACGAAGCACACTGTATCTCAGAATGGGGGCACGATTTCAGACCTGAATACAGAAAAATAAGACCTATAATAAACGAAATAGGGAGAGCTCCTATAATTGCTCTGACAGCTACGGCAACTCCAAAAGTTCAACATGACATCCTTAAAAACTTGGACATATTAGACGCCACGGTTTTCAAAGCGTCATTCTTCAGACCTAATTTATATTATGAAGTAAGACCGAAAATACAGCCGGAAAAACAAATCATAAAATTTATTAAACAAAATAAAGGTAAATCAGGAATTATATATTGCTTAAGCAGAAAAAAAGTTGAAGAACTTACCGAAGTTTTACAGGTAAATGATATTAAAGCTCTCGGGTATCATGCCGGAATGGACTCAAAAACACGCTCAAAACACCAAGATATGTTCCTGATGGAAGAAGTTAACGTAATTGTAGCAACAATTGCTTTCGGAATGGGCATTGATAAACCCGATGTGCGCTTTGTAATTCATTACGATATACCGAAAAGCCTTGAAGGATATTACCAGGAAACAGGAAGAGCCGGAAGAGACGGCGGAGAAGGAAAATGTATAACATTTTACAGCTATAAAGATATACAAAAACTCGAAAAATTTATGCAGGGAAAACCTGTTGCCGAACAAGAAATAGGAAAACAACTCCTGCTTGAAACAATTGCTTATGCCGAAACCTCTGTTTGTCGTCCCAAAGTTTTGCTAAATTATTTCGGGGAAAAATTAGAAAAAGACTGCGGCAACTGTGATAATTGCCTTAACCCTAAAGTAAAATTTGAAGGCAAAGAATTTATGCTTCAGTTTTTAGAGGCTGTCGATGAACTAAACGAACAATATAAAAGCGACCATATAGCAAATATACTTTCCGGAAACCCGACCTCTGCAATAAAATCGTTTAAACACGACAAATCAGAACTCTTCGGTTCAGGAGACGAAAAAGATGTAAAATTCTGGGAATCAATAGCCCGACAAGCCCTTATACACCATTTTCTTGAAAAAGATATTGACCAGTACGGTATCTTAAAACTTACGGAAGAAGGCAGAAAATTTATGAAAAAACCTTATTCTGTCCAAATAACGGAAGCACACAGATACGAAGAAGATGATGACGGTGACGAAATAGACGAAATAATGAAACAAGGCGGGGGCAGCGGTGCCGGTGACGAAAAACTTTTCAAAATTCTGAAAGGCTTAAGAAAAGATATGTCAAAAAAAATGGAAGTCCCTCCTTATGTAATTTTTCAAGACCCCTCACTTGAAGATATGGCTACGCGATATCCGATTACACTTGAAGAGCTAACCTCAATACAAGGCGTAGGACACGGCAAAGCCGAAAAATACGGAAAAGAATTTGTAAAACTTATAGCAAAATACGTTGAAGAAAATGAAATAGACAGACCACAAGATTTAATCGTTAAATCTGTAGTAAAAAAATCAGGAGTTAAAGTTTACATTATTCAAAATATTGACAGAAAGGTAAACCTTGAAGATATTGCAAAAGCAAAAGGCTTATCAATGAGCGAATTATTAACTGAAATAGAAGCAATCATAAACTCGGGAACAAAACTAAATATTGATTACTATATAGACCAGACAATGGACGAAGAATATATCGATGAAGTTTTCGACTATTTTGCCGAATCAGAAACTGACTCTATAGAAGATGCCCTTAACGAACTCGGTGAAGATAATTATACCGAAGAGGAAATAAGACTTATAAGGGTTAAGTTTATGTCGGAAATGGCAAACTGACAAAAATTATATTCCGTTTATCAAAAAAAACTTTGTATAATAACCTTTATGCAAAGTTTTTTTATTTTAGCAATACCGAAAACATAAATTTTCAATGGTAAACTTCATAAAAACACAATTGTTTTTCCTGTTATTTTTTTCATTATTTTTTCTGACAAACTACACCTTTTCTCAAACAAAAATAAGAGGCAATATAATTGACTTTGAAACAGGAGAAGGTATCCCTTTCGCAAGTATTACCTTTCCCGAAACAACAGAAGGCTGCGTATCCGATTTCAACGGTAATTTTTTCCTGCAGTCAATAAACAAGCAAAATAAAATAATTATAAGTTGCATTGGATATATTACGGATACCGTAAATATAAAGCCCGATTCGTATAACGAAATAACAATACACCTAAAACCCGATTTATACAGCATAAGCGAAGTTATCGTTACCCCCGGAAAAGACCCGGCGCTACTATTAATGAAAAAAGTTATCAGAAATAAGAAAAAAAACAGCATAAATAAATTGAAAACATACAGTTACGAGCAATACACAAAACAAGAAATTGATATTAACAATTTTGACAAAGATATTTTCAAAAACAAGATTTTTAAAGATTTTGAAATTGCTTTTAACGGAACCGACACCTCAGAAGCTACCGGAAAAATATATATGCCCGTCCTTATTACCGAAACTTTATCAAAATATTTTTTTCAGAAATTCCCTAAACACAGAAAAGAAGTAATTACGGCAACTAAAATTTCAGGTATTGAAAATATAAGTGCGAGCCAATTTACGGGGCAAATGTATGTCGATTTAAACTTTTATAAAAGCTATATAACAATTATTGATAAAGAATTTGTAAGCCCGCTGTCTCTTTCAGGTCCTGTTACATACAAATATTACATTATCGACACAAGCTATATTGACAATACTTTATGCTATCATCTTACTTTTAAGCCCAAACGCCGGCACGAATACACATTTCACGGCGATATGTGGATTACCGACACTACTTTTGCCCTTAAAAAAATTACGGCATATATGTCAGAAAACGTAAATCTTGATTTTATCAGAAGTTTTTATGTAAGAAAAGATTATGAAAAAACAGAAGAAAATTTCTTTTTCCCTGCAAAAGAAGAATTTTTCATTGATTTTAACATATCCAAAGTAACAGTCGGTTTTTTCGGAAGAAAATATACATCAAGAAAAAACATAAAGATAAACCCTGAATTTCCGAAAAACTTTTTTGCTCCTGCAGAATTCAGAGAAATTGAAATAAAAAAGAACGCCGGTAATTTTACTTCTTCCGATTGGGATAAAATGAGACATATTCCGCTTACCGAAAAAGAAAAAAATATTTACTCAATGGTCGATTCCGTAAAAAGACTGCCGACATTTAAGAAAATTGAGAACTCTGTCTATCTTATCGGAACAGGTTATTTAAAACGAAAATATATTGAACTAGGACCTTACTATAAAATATTCAGCAGAAATGCACTTGAAAATAATCGGTTCAGAATAGGATTCAGAACAAGCAACTATTTCAGTAAAATTATTGAACTAAACGGATATACGGCTTTCGGAACAAGAGACCTGAAAGTAAAATACGGCATAGGTTCAAAACTCAAGATAAACAGTAACTACTGGACTCTTGCCCGAATAAATTACAGTAACGACCTGATACAACTCGGTGCAAACCTTGGAGATTTCGGCTCAGATAATATTTTTTCCGTTTCGGGAAAAAATGACAAACTGCTGCATATCAGCAATTTTGAAACAGGAATAGAAAGGGACGTTTTCAAATCTCTTACGGCGACCGTATTTTTTACACATAAAAAAATTATGCCTACCGACAGCTTACGGTTTGTAACCCGAGACAATATTGAGGTAAATAATATTACAGCATCTGAAATAACCGTAAATGCTCATTTCGGTATAAATGAAGAATATATTGAATCGGTATTTAACAGGCAATCTTTCGGTTCGCTTTATCCGATTATTGAGCTCAGCTACACATACGGAATACCGAATTTCTTGGGCAGTGATTACAGCTATCATAAATTAACCGCCGGATTAAAGCATTTTATGACATTCGGTTTTTTCGGAAAAACAAATTATTATATCGAAGTCGGAAAAATATTCGACACAGTACCCTACCCTTTACTTAAACTTCACGAAGGCAATTCGGGAATTGCCTACGATATGCGTTCTTTTAACCTTATGAACTACTACGAATTTGCAAGCGACGAATATATAAGCTTTTTTGGCGAACATCATTTTAACGGGCTCATACTCAACAAAATACCCCTGCTAAGAAAACTTAAATTCCGAGAAGTAATTTATGCCAAAGGCGTATGGGGAAGCTTGAAAGACGAAAACAGAGAAATTCTGCAATTTCCCGAAACCTTGTCGGACGTAAAAAGACCTTATATAGAAATTGGTTTGGGGGTCGAAAATATTTTCAACTTTTTAAGTATAAATTATTTCCGAAGAGTAACCCACATACACAAAACAGGGATACACAAAAACGGTATCTTCTTAGGATTTCACGTTAATTTTTAACTTTTTTATATTTTCTTTTTCTGATAAAATATACGGCAATTCCGAATAAGGAAATAAGTAAAACAGGTAAAACTACATTGATAAGCTGAATAAGAAAACGATTTTCGGAAACAATTTTATGATTTAATAAACGCATTTTCAATTCACGGGAGCGAATAGTCATTAAGCCCTCATCATCACATAAATAATTAACCGCATTGAGGATAAATTCTTTATTTCCGTTAAAAGTATGCCTTGTAAACCTGTCAAATCCTATCGGATACGGTCTGCCGTCTCTCGAAACTTCATTTCTTATAATATCACCATCGCTTACAACAATCATTTTTGCCGGTTTACTTTCTAAAATTACGTCACTGTATCTTAAATCGGGAAAATATTTTTCCACAGGTCTGTTTTTGAAGCAGGAAACAAATTTACCCTCCAACAAAACAGCTATATTTTTCTTCCCTCCGTGCATTTCATTATCTGAAGGCATATTATTAACCATACTTAGCTCTATCTTTGCGGGTATAGGGTCTTGTTTTGTGTATTCGGAGCTTTTAAGCAGCACCGTTTTCTTTATGTTCTTATCATAACCTACCGTATCAATGGTACTTACAAATTCGGTCTTTATATAATCAATATATTTTGTAATAACATGCTTATTATCAGATACTATTACAGGAAAATAATACCACGGATAATTTTTAATGTAAGGTTTTCCGTCAGGACCTTCCAGTGTTATTCCTATTGCCGAAGAAAATTTATCCGTAAGTAAATCTTTGTTTACCCTCACGCCGTATTGAAACAACATATCGTCAAGATTAATATCAAGCGGCAAAGCCATAGTATATGATGCCGTAAACAAGCTGTCCAAATTTGTATTTGTTCCGTCAATAAGCCAAAGAACATTACCTCCCTGCATAATATATTGGTCTATAACAAATTTATCCTGTTCCGAAAACTCCCTTACGGGCTTTGCAATAATAACGGCTTTAAACACATCTAGAATTCCCGGCATCCCCCCTATTCTGCCTGTTTTAACAGTGTAATATTCCGATAAAACCGAAGAAATATCCATAAGCTCATATTCATTTAATTCTCCGTGTCCTTTTATAAATGCAATTTCAGGTTTTTTAGTTCTACTTAGTTTTTGAATTGCATTTGTCAGTTCATATTCTAACGACTGTAAAGAATAATTAACATTCTCTTCGCTTTCCGGAACAGTTCCGGCAGTATTTTGTAATAAGTTAACCGCAATTTCCTTTTCTTTAAAAGAGATTAAAGCTCCCGGGAAAACCATTTTTACGGATGTTTTACCGCCTTCGCTGACCTCTGTGGTTTCAATAGGCAAAAGCCCTTTGTCCGTAAGAGTTTTATACAGTCCGAAACGCACTTCTTTATCCTTACTTTCGGACGGGTCTATAAACTCATAATCTAAATTATCACCGGCGTATATTTTAAATTCATCAAGTTCCTCTTTAATATCTCTCTGATATTTTTTAAGAGTTACGGGCAACCCGTCTCCCGCAAGATATACTTTTACATATATTTTATCATCCAAATTCCGTAAGATATTCTTTGTATATTTTGATAAAGTATATCTTTTTTCCGAAGTTAAATCAAAACGCAGGAATTTAACAGACAGCAAGTATGCCGCAATAATTATAATAATATAAGAAATTATTAATTTTAATATTTTACTTTT
>CAMZKI010000243.1 GCA_947311125.1 uncultured Chlorobiota bacterium | reverse complement strand
TTATAATTCTAATTCTAAAAATATATTGGTATGGATTCAAAAGTTAAAGCATTTATGGATGATGTAATCGCCAAAAATCCGGGCGAAAAAGAATTTCATCAGGCAGTAATGGAAGTTGTAGAATCTGTTCTTCCTTTCATTGATGAAAATCCTAAGTATAAAGAGGCGAAAATTCTGGAAAGAATGGTTGAGCCTGAAAGAATTATTATGTTTAGAGTGCCTTGGATGGATGATAACGGTGAGATTCAGATAAATAAAGGTTACAGAGTTGAAATGAACAGTGCGATAGGACCTTATAAAGGAGGTCTTCGTTTTCACCCTACTGTATATCTGGGGTTATTAAAATTTTTGGCATTTGAGCAGGTTTTTAAAAACAGTTTGACGACTTTACCTATGGGCGGCGGTAAAGGCGGGTCTAATTTTGACCCTAAAGGTAAATCCGATATGGAAGTTATGCGTTTTTGCCAAAGTTTTATGACTGAACTTCAGCGACATATAGGACCTGATACTGATGTTCCGGCAGGAGATATAGGAGTAGGCGGAAGAGAAATCGGATTTTTGTACGGACAATACAAACGTTTGCGTAATGAATTTACGGGTGTCCTTACAGGTAAAGGTTTAGAGTGGGGCGGAAGTCTTATAAGACCTGAAGCTACAGGGTACGGTGCTGTTTATTTTGCAGAAGAAATGCTTAAAACAAAAGGTGACAGTATGAAAGGAAAAACTGTTACAGTTTCAGGTTCGGGTAATGTTGCACAATATGCAACCGAAAAATGTATTCAACTCGGAGCTAAAGTTGTAACTTTGTCTGACTCTAAAGGATATATTTATGACCCGGACGGTATTGACGAAGAAAAACTTGCTTTTGTTCTTGAGCTTAAAAATGTTAAGAGAGGAAGAATTAAGGAATATGCCGATAAATACGGTTGCGAATATCACGAAGGCAAACGTCCTTGGAGTGTTAAATGTGATGTTGCTCTTCCTTGTGCTACTCAAAATGAAATTAATAAAGAAGAAGCAGAAATTTTAGTTAAAAACGGTTGTTTTGTTGTTTCCGAAGGTGCTAATATGCCTTCAGAACCGGATGCAATTGAAGTATTCCAAAAAAATAAAATTTTGTTTGCTCCGGGAAAAGCTGCAAATGCCGGCGGTGTTGCAGTCTCAGGTCTGGAAATGTCACAAAATTCTATTCGTTTAAGCTGGACACGTGAAGAAGTTGATGCCAAATTGCATCAAATAATGAAAGACATTCATGCAACTTGTGTTAAATACGGCAAAAACGGTGATTATATTGACTACGTTAAAGGAGCTAATATCGGCGGTTTTGTTAAAGTTGCGGATGCTATGCTTGCTCAGGGTTTGGTTTAATTAATCAAATTTTGTATTAAAAATAAAAGCTCTGTTTTTCAGCGGGGCTTTTTTTATTGTAATGTTTTATAAAATTTATTTATAACCGAAACGTTTAAGTTTATTTTCATCGGAACGCCAGTTTTCCGCAACTTTAACGTAAAGTTCCAGAAATACTTTTTTTTTGAAAAATTTTTCTATCTCTTTTCTGGCATCAATACCGACATATTTTATTGCTTTTCCTTGGTGTCCTATAATTATTCCTTTTTGTGTTTTTCTTTCTGTGTAAATTATACTTCTGATTTTAATAATATCATCGTTTTCCTTAAATTCTTCAACTTCAACTTCTACGGAGTAGGGGGTTTCCTTTTTATATCGCATCAGAATTTTTTCTCTGATTATCTCGGAAACAAAAAAGCGTTCGCTTTTATCCGTAAGCTGGTCTTTCGGATAAAACGGAGGAGATTCGGGTGCAAGTTCTAATATTCTGTTAAATATATTCTGAACATTAAATTTATTAGTTGCAGATGTCGGAAATATTTCTGCATCAGGTAATATTTTTTCCCATTTTTTAACGAGTTTTATTATGTCTTCTTGGTTCGACAGGTCTATTTTATTTAATATAAGAAGAGTGGGAACATTTGTTTTTATTACTTTTTCAATAAAGTCAATATTTTTTTCTTTTTTTTCGTAAATGTCAGTTACATAGAGAATTATATCGGCATCAATAAGTGCTGATTCAGAAAAGTTACGCATTGATTCCTGAAGTTTGTAATGCGGTTTTAAAATTCCCGGTGTATCGGAAAATACGAGTTGGAAGTTGCTGCCGTTAACTATCCCTTTAATGTTACGGCGTGTTGTTTGTGATTTTGATGTTACTGCAGACAGCCTTTCTCCTACAAATTCATTCATCAAAGTGGATTTTCCCACGTTAGGGTTTCCTATTATATTTACAAATGCGGCTTTATGATTATCCATTTATTATCAAAAGTTTATAGTGTTTATTATACTGTCAGGATTTTGTAAGTCGGCTGTATAGTTTTTATTTCTGCTCCCTTCGAGCGGAATTTTTATCGTATATTTTTTATTGTATTTATTTGTAAGGAAACTGTCTCGTAACCAGGGGTTTAAATATTTCAAGATTTTATAGTTGGTTTTAAAATTTTCTGCAAATTTTGAAAAATCAGTAACTGCAGTATCTATCGTAATTTCTTTGTAAGGAATTTCAGGGTATAAATCGCGTTTACGAAATTTAAAACCGTATTTTTGAGGGTTTTCCATTATAATTTTGAAAGCAATAATTCTGTAAACATAGCGTGAAGTTTCAATATTTAATAACAAATCGTAATATGAAGAGGCATTTTGTCTTTTAAGTTGTTTGTCTAAATTTCCTTGACCTGTGTTGTAAGATGCTGCAACCAAAGCCCAGTTTCTATATTTTTTATAAGCATCTTTCAGATATTTGCATGCGGTTTCGGCAGATTTTTCAAAATGGTAGCGTTCGTCAACTTCTTTGTTTATTTCAAGTCCGTAGCTTTGTCCGGTTCTTTTCATTATCTGCCAAAAACCTGCGGCTCCGGCAGGCGAAATTGTGTTTGACAAACCGCTTTCGGCTACGGGAAGGTATTTAAAATCTTCCGGGATACCGTTTTTTTTAAGGATTTTTTCAATCTCGGGAAAATAGCGGTGAGCACGTTTAAGGTATAAAAAAGTTTCTGAATGCCAATATGTTATCTTATGTATCTCTTTGTCAAGTGATTCTCTTACATCAAAGTTTTGCCGGCGAAAGAGTTCCGCTGGAAAACTTTGATGTAAGAGAATCACTTGACAAAGAGATACATAAGATAACATATTGGCATTCAGAAACTTTTTTATACCTTAAACGTGCTCACCG
>CAMZKI010000242.1 GCA_947311125.1 uncultured Chlorobiota bacterium | reverse complement strand
TAACATAATTTTACGAAAAATATATATTTTGATTTAAGGATGAAAAAAAATGAAAATAAAATAAAGAAAATTATTGACAAATTATATAAATCTTCAGATAAAAGTTTTATTTGTTTTATCTCTTCTTCGGTCTTTCCTGACTCATACAATTTGTCAATAATTTTCTTTATTTTATTTTCATTTTTTTTCATCCTTAAATCAAAATATATATTTTTCGTAAAATTATGTTATTTTTGCCTTTTTAAATAAAATAGTTTGAAAACTGTTATTTTTATTTTTCTTGCCGGTTTATATTTTTCTTCGGTTCCTGTATCTGAAACGAAGATTGTTGCTGAGCTTGCAGGTATTGAGTATTACTCTAAAGGTATTTGTAAAGATACTTCATTTGTTTATGTTCGTGTTCTTTATAAAGTCAGAGGAGAAAAGCCTGACTGCCTTAAAATGAAACATAATTTTTATAACGGTATAACTTCTACTATGCCTGTTACGGAAACAGATAAAAAAGGTAATTTTGTTTACGGTTTTTGTCTTAAAAATACTGAAATAAAAGAATTTACAACGGTCTTTATTTCATCTGAAGGGGCTGTAAGTAATAAACTTTTTGTTAAAGTTGATGTTCCTAATGCTGATATTATTTCCGGAACGGCTCCTGTTACTTTTAAAACAAAATAATATTTTTGCTCAGTTATTATTTATATTCATATCTGAAACAATTTTGAATGTTTCATCAATATAAATGTCCTTTTTAAGTTCTTTAAACCATGAAGTTATACGTTCTGTTTTAACCGTGTCAGAATAAATTTCGGCAGAGTCTTCTTTTAAAACACTAAATTTTAAGCAGGAAATTCTGCTGTCGGCATTTTTAAATCGCTTGCTGTATCGGCTTCTTTCCTCGGACTCTGATATGTATTTTTTCAGGTTCAATGTCTCAAATTCTTTGTCTCCGTAATATTTCATTTTGCCGGCATAGTCTTTAATAATGTTAAATGAAGTGTCGGCAGAAACTCTTTTATTACTTTTTGCTCTTATTTTTGACAGATTGTATTTTGTTTCAAATTTTTTATAATCTGCTTTCGGTATTTCGTCCCAAGGCATAGGATTGTCTAAATCTTTTTCTCCCATATCAAGTTCTGCATAAGCATCCGGCAAAACAATATTCGGTTCTACACCTTTTAGTTGTGTGGTGCCTCCGTTAATTCTGTAAAATTTCTGAATGGTTAATTTTAAGTCTCCGAGAGGTTTAAGATTGTCGTTGCCTTTTACCATTCTGTCGAAAGGCAGAAATCTTTGTACTGTTCCTTTTCCGAAAGTATGCTCGCTGCCCACTATTATTCCGCGTCCGTAATCTTGTATTGCCGCAGCAGTAATTTCCGAAGCCGAAGCACTGAATTCATTTACCATTACGACAAGATCATCATCATATAAAATGCCGGAATCTTCATCTTCTAATATTTGAGGCATTCCGTATCTGCCTTTTACCTGAACAACGGGACCGTCTTTAATGAAAAAACCGACAATGTCAATGGCATCTTGCAGAGAGCCTCCTCCGTTACTTCTTAAGTCTAAAATCAGTCCGTTTATATTTTCTTTCTTGAGTTTTTTAAGTTCTTTCTTTATGTCGGCGGCAGATCTTCTGCCGTTTTTATTTTTAAAATCTGCATAGAATGCAGGTAAATAAATATATCCGGTTCTAATTCCGGTTATACTGTCTTGTATTACTGCAGATTTTGCAAAAGTTTCTTCTAAAATAATAATATCTCTGATTATGGGAATAATTTTTATGCTTCCGTCAGCTTTTTTAACAGTCAGGCGAACTTCCGTTCCTTTTTTTCCTCTAATTAACTCAATTGCTTTGTCAAGTCGCATATCTACAACATCAACAGCTTCTTTATTCCCTTGTGCTACTTTTAATATTAAGTCTCCTACCTCAAGTTCGCCTTGTTTCCAGCACGGGCTTCCGGGTATTATTTTTACTACTTTTATATATGCATTGGGTTGGGAAAGTTGGGCTCCTATACCTTCCAGCTTTCCGGAAATGCGAATGTCAAAGTTTTCTTTGTCTTTAGGCGGAAAGAATTCGGTATGAGGTCCGTAATATCCTGTTATTGAGTTAAAATATAAACTTAATAAATCGTTTTCTTCAACTTTTGAGATTCTGTGATACCAGTCTTCATAATTTTTTTTGACTTCTTCGGTTGCTTTTTTCTGCAGCTCTTCAATTGTTTTTATTTTTATTGTCGTATCATTATTTTTTTTTGCGTCTTCCTGAATTTTAATTTTACCGGCAAGTTTTGTCATAACCGAATATTTTAAAAACTTAGCCCAAAACTCTTTAAGTTCTTTTTTATTTTCGGCAAAATGTCTCTTTTCCGCATCTAAACGAATTGAATCATTTTCTGAAAAATTAAAAGGCTTTTTAAGTGCTGCTTCTATATATTTATTAACCTCACTGACTCGTTGTATGTAAACCTCTTTAGTTAAATTAAAAAATGTAAAATCATTGTTCAGAACTGCTTCATCTATTTTATATTTATATTCTGCGAATTTATTAATATCTGATTGTAAGAAGAAACGCTTATTATAGTCTAATTTTTTCAGATAAATATTAAAAACCTGTTCCGAGAAGTTATTGTCTATTTTTTTTTCTGAATAATGATAACGCTGTAATCCTTCTTTTATCAGGTCTAAAACTAATTTGTTTTTTTCATTGTTTGAGTTATCTGAAGTAAAAGAAAACAACAGTCCTGCAAACAGTAAGTAAATAAGTAAATGTATTTTATTCATTTTTCGGATATTTGTTTAATATACCAAACTGTTAATATTTGTCTTTTATTTTATATTTGCCGTAAATTTATAAAAATGAAGTCATTTTCTTTTCCTCCGGCAGGAAATAAAAACGCAAAGATATTAATTTTAGGCACAATGCCCGGAAAAACTTCTTTAGAAGTTCAAGAATATTACGGTTATAAATTCAATTCTTTTTGGAAAATTATGTTTCGATTGTTTAATTCTGACTTTTCAGAAAATTATTCCGTAAGATTAAAATTACTTACTGATAATAGAACAGCTTTATGGGATGTTTTGAAATATTGCAACAGAAAGGGCAGTGCAGATTCTGACATAAAAGATGAAATTCCTAATGATTTTAAAACTTTTTACAGAAATCACTCTAAAATAAAAAACGTATTTTTTAACGGAAAGTATGCAATGAAATTTTATGAAAAATATATAGGATTTGATTATGACAAAAACTTTCATTTATTACCTTCAACAAGCCCTGCGAATGCAAGAATTTCTTTCGAGGACAAAGTTGAAAAATGGTCTTTAATAACAAAAATATTACAAAATGGATAATAAAAATTTCGGCATAGTATTTATGGGAACTCCTGACTTTGCGGTTGAAAGTTTGAAGGTATTGTATGAGAACGGTTTTAAAATACTTGCTGTGGTTACGGCTCCGGATAAACCTGCAGGCAGAGGCAGAAAAATACGCGAGTCGGCAGTGAAAAAATATGCTTTATCTAAAGGCTTGAAAATTTTGCAGCCGCATAACTTAAAATCAGAAAGTTTTATTTCCGAACTGAGAAATCTTAATGCAGATTTATATGTTGTCGTTGCTTTCAGAATGTTGCCTGAAGTTGTTTGGAATATGCCGAGATGCGGAACTGTTAATTTGCACGCATCTTTATTGCCGCAGTACAGAGGTGCTGCTCCTATTAATCATGCCGTTATTAACGGTGAAAAAAAAACAGGAGTTACTACTTTTTTTATTGAAAAAGAAATTGATACAGGAAATATAATTGCACAAAAAGAAGTTGAAATTTTACCGGATGAAACAGCAGGCGAATTGCACGATAAGTTGATGTTAGCAGGCAGAGAGTTAATCCTGAAAACTGTTACGGATATTATGAATAAAGTTGTAAAACCAATACCTCAAAGTGAACTTACGACAAACACAGAAATAAAATCGGCACCTAAAATTTTTAAAGATGATTGTAAAATAGAATGGAATCAGAGAACAGATAAAATATATAATTTTATAAGAGGTTTAAGTCCTTATCCGACAGCTTGGACAATTCTTGAGAATAGTCAAAAAACTTTAATATTAAAGATTTTCAGAGCTGATAAAATTATAGAGAAACATTCTTTAATACCCGGAGAAATTGTTTCAAATAACAAAAATTACTTAAAAATTGCAACTGCCGACGGTTTTTTAGATGTTAAGGAACTGCAACTGCAGGGAAAAAAGCCTATGAGAGTAAACGATTTATTAAACGGTTTTGATATTTTGTCATACAAGATAAAACATAATGTAAGTGATAAAAATTAAATTTTTATTGATATTTTTAAATTAAATCTTCTGCCTGTTAAATTGTATGGTACGGGAAAGTTATTATTCACATTGTTTGCGGCAAGGGAACTGTTGGGAACAACATGTATCCAGCGATAAGAAACCGTATTTTCTATATCAAGCATATTAAAAACCTCTACGGTAAGCCAAATAGATTTAAAATGGTTTAAAAAATTACTCTTATAAGTTTTTTCTTCATTTACGAGAACTGCAGATGCCCCTAAATCAACCCTTTGGTATGAAAATGACCTGTATTTTGCTTTTTCTTGCAGGTTTCGCGGTTCACCGAAAGGAAAGCCTGTTCCGAAAACGAAATTTAAAAATGCTTTGAAACGTTTATTTCCCGGCAGGTAATCCTGCACAAAAAGATTTGCCGTAACTCTCTGGTCTGTCGGGCGAGAGATATAAAAAGAACTGTCTCCGCTTAAGTCAAGAACTTTTTCCTCTGTTTTCAGAAATGACAGACTGAACCAAGAATCAATACCCGGAACAAAATCGCCGCGTATTTTAGTGTCAATACCTTTTACATAACCGGAAGTTCTTATGTCAGCATAGTATTTAACACGAATATTATCCATTTCAAAGGGTATTATGTTATTTAACTTTTTGTAATAGACTTCTGTAAATAATTGCAAATTTCGTCCTAATGCACTAAATTTGAAGTTGTGTCCCGCAACAAAATGAACGGATTTTTGAGCAGTCTTATTATCGGCTAATGTTCCGTCAAATTTTCTTATTTCACGATAAAAAACCGGTTGATAATAAACTCCTGCAGATAATCTGAAAACATGTTTATTTTTATTTAAAGATTTTGCCGCAAAAGCAAATCGAGGGCTGTAAAGATATTCGTCCGCAAGCGTATTATATTGAAACCGTATCCCTCCGATTATTTCATATTGCATCATATAGTTTTGTATCAGAAGTTTATCCTGAATGTATGCAGTAAACCTATTATTTTGGAGGTGTGCTTTTACATTTTGTTGATGCCATGATTGCATGTTAGGCGTTCTTGTGGCTTTTATTTTTGCCATGATTACTTGTTAGGGGTTCTTTTACCGTTCGTTTTTGTCATGGTTGTTTGTTATGGGTTCTTTTT
>CAMZKI010000241.1 GCA_947311125.1 uncultured Chlorobiota bacterium | reverse complement strand
TTCTGTTTAAATAATTTATTAATTAATTTAATGACCCGATTAATATTAATATTACTGTTATCTTTCTTTATTTCAAAATCTGAAGCACAAGAAGTCAGTCGTAATTCTATTTTTGACTGTGCGAGTGTTTTCGGAGACAGTATTACTTTTTTAAATGATTTTACCGTTAGTAAGCCCAAAAGAAAAACTGCAGATGAGCCTAACGGGCAAGAATGGGAAGTTTATCTGATGAAAGGAACTGTATACAGATTTGCCTTATGCAATTATTCAACGGATAAACATATAATTATGAAGTTGTATGATGACACGGTAACTGAAAAGAAGCCGTATCGCTTAGTCTATGCTGAATCTAAAAAAACTTATTTTGATTATGTATGTAAAAAATCATCGGTTTATAAGGTTTCGATAAGATTTGAAGACAAAA
Source organism: uncultured Chlorobiota bacterium (assembly GCA_947311125.1). Lineage (GTDB taxonomy): Bacteria > Bacteroidota > Bacteroidia > Bacteroidales > JAADGE01 > JAADGE01. The sequence continues at coordinate 9,701 of CAMZKI010000241.1, read as the reverse complement.
AAATAACGGGAAAAGAGCTTGCGGCAATAGGTATTTTGGGTTTTATAAGAAAAATTAAAATATAAACTCAGTTTTTTTCTTCCAGGTAATTGTAAATATCAGATTGTGCACGATATCGTTTTGTTTTTTCGGATACTTTCTTATCAATATTATTAATACAACTGTCCAAAAATTTTGCTTTTGTATTATCTCGAAGCTGCAATTCAAGAATATCAAATATTTCGTTAATAAGTTCTGTGTTATATATCGGAACTGCAGCTTCAACTCTTCTTCGTAAATTTCTGGTAAGAAAATCTGAAGATGAAATATAAACCTCCCGGTTACCGTTATTATAAAAAGCATAAATTCTTGAATGCTCGAGGAACCTGTCAACAATTCTGGTAACGGTAATATTTTTGCTGAATGGCATATCAGGACGAAGTTTACATATGCTTCTTACAATTAAATCAATTTTAACGCCTTTGTTTCCCGCGTTGTAAAGCAAATCTATCATTTCTTTGTCTCCCAGTCCGTTAATTTTTAAAATCAGGTATCCTTTTTTTCCGTTTTCAGCGTTTTTTATTTCACGGTTTATTTTCTCTTTCAGGACTGACAGCATATTAAAGCCCGGAACAAGAATATGTTTAAAATTAAATTTTTCAACAGGGTTTTCAAGATATAAAAACAATTTTTCAATGTCTTTAGTTATATTTTTATCTGAAGTAAAAAAGCCTTCATCAGAATATTGTGTAGCTGTTTTTTCATTAAAGTTTCCGGAACCGATAAAGGCAAACGTCTTTTTTTTATTTTTTTTATTTGCTTTTTTAATAACCAATGCTGTTTTAGCATGAACTTTAAGCCCGGGAATACCGGTTATTACATTTATCCCGGCTTCTCTCATTTTATCTGCAAAAGCAATATTATTTTCTTCGTCAAATCGTGCTTTAACTTCAACAAATACCGTAACATCCTTACCGTTACCTGAAGCTGCAATTAATGCATTTACTATTGCAGAATTCGTTGCTACTCTGTATTGAGTAGTTTTAATTTCTTCAACTTCTGGGTCGGTCGCAGCTTCATGAAAAAACCTTAAGACATAATCGTATGTGTGATAAGGAAAGTGTAAAAGGATGTCATTATTCTCAACTGCATTCATTATAGAATCGTAAGCATCTATGACGGGATGGTTAAGTTGTTTCAGAGGAGCTAATTCATATTTAGGGCTTAAGGGATTTTTTAGTTGAAATAAATCCCTTAAGTTCAGATATTTTCCTACGGGGAAAAAATCTTTCTCAGAAAGATTGAATGCAAGTTGTAAAACAGACATAAGATCTTCGGGGATATTCTTATCGTAAGAAAATCGTGCAGGAAGGCCTGTTTTACGCTGCCTGAGACTCTTTCTGAGTTTGTTTAGAATATTGCCCGTAAATTCGTCTTCTATCATCAAATCGGCATTTCTGGATAATTTTATGCTGTATGATGAAAGTATGTTATAACCGGGAAAAATCATATACAAATGTTTCCTGATTACGTCTTCAAGGAACATATAAAGATATTTTCCGGACAATTCGGGCAATTCCGTAAACCTGCCCAGCGAATCCGAAGGAACCTGAATAACTGCATAGCTTGATTTGTAATCAGAGGGTCTTGTTTTTTTGTGCATTTTAATTGCCAGATAAATAACGTTATCTTTTAAAAAGGGTAGTACAGCTCCGGAGCTTGATAGCATAACAGGCTGTATTTCAGGAAGAACTTCTTTTGAAAAGTATTCTTTCAGAAAAATTTCGTGTTTTTCCTCTAATATTTCATCTTGCCAAATAATGATTCCTGATTTTTTGAGTTCGGGCAATATTTTGTTGTAAAAAGTATCTTCAAATTCAGATTGCTGTTTGTAAACTTCTTTTTTTATGTTTGAGAGGACTGTTTTCGGCGAATATTCAAGATTTTTTCTGTTTTTTTTCGGAATATCAATAAGTCCTTGATAGTAGGCAACTCTTATGCGATAAAATTCGTCTAAATTGGAATCGTAAATTGCACAAAATTTTATACGTTCAAACAGAGGCAGTGATGTATCTTTTGTTTGGTCAAGAACGAGTTTATTGAAAGACAGCCAACTTAATTCTCTGTCGTAATATTTGTTTTCCGTATCCATCTCATTCTTATCTTAAAATTTTACGAACAAATGCAACCGTGAAATATGACATCAAAAACAAGCCTGTGAAGCCTTCTACAGATGATATCCAGCGTGATATTCCGTCAGGGTAATAATCTCCGTAACCTATTGTAAGGAATGTTATTGCACTGTGATAAAAAGCTTTTCCGAAGATACCTAAAATTCTGGGATCACCGGGTTCAAACAGTGAAGAAACAATATGGACTTCACTTATGTATGCCAAAAAGATATAGATAAAAGTAAAAAATAAGTAGGTTAGGAGCATTGTTGTAAGAACTCTGAGGGGGTCTGTCGCAAATTTGCCCATTTTGTCAAAAACAAGCCACTTGAAAGCATATTTTACATAAGCTGATATTTTGTTGTTTTTTTTATTAATCTCATCTTTAAGGCGGGCAATTGCTTCTGTTCTCTTAAATTCTACATATGCTTCATCTTCGTATGAATATTGTCCCGTAAGGTTATAATTTTCTTTAAGTATTCTGAATTGCTCTTCTTTACTTTTTTCTGTTGTGTTTTGTTTGTGTATCAGTTCTTTAAGATTTGTTCGCCGCCAGTCTATGTAAATTCTGCCGAGAAGTCGCATTCCGGATAAATCTACAGATTCTATAACCGGGTCAAAATCCGGAGGGTTTATGTCAAGTATATCTTTTACTACGGTATCCGATAAATCGAGTTTTTCACATGAACTTATTTGGAGATTGAAGTAATTGTCTAACTGTGAGCCTTTTAGTGATAATGTTTTAAATATTGATTTTCTGAAAGTTATTTTTCCTATTCCGAAATCTACGTTGTTAATTTCAACGTTTGAATTTTTAAAATCGGCTTCACTGAAGTTGAATTCACCTTTTCCGAAAACGGAGTTTTTTATAATAAGTTCACCGTTTAAGGACGTTCCTTCCATATTTATGTTGTTGTCGCCGAAAAATGTTTTGTCGAAACTTACTTTTCCTGTTCCGAAATTTACGGCTTTGAAGTTTATTTCTCCGCTGAGGAATACAGAGCGGTCAAACTGTACGTTTCCGTTTCCGAATTCGCAGAAGTGAAAATCAACATTTCCTGTGCCGAAATGTGCCAGCCTGAAAGAGGTTACGCCGTCGCCGAAATTTACGTTTTTAAAGTATATATTTCCGTTTCCGAAGTTTGTATTTATGAATGCTTTTTTTCCGTTTCCGAATTCGGCACTTGTAAAGTTTACTTTGCCTTCGTAAAAGTCGGCAGATCTGAATGAAATATCTCCGTTTCCGAAATTTACTTTTTCAAATGTTGTTTCTCCGCTCCCGAACATTACCCGGGAAAAGTCTTTTCGTCCGTTTCCGAAATCCGCGACTTTAAAGCTTACCTGACCGTTTCCGAATTTTGTATCGGTAAACAGCAGGTCTCCGTCATTAAATTCAACGTTTATAAAGCTTACTTTACCATTTTGAAAATCAATATTTTGAAAATCTTTTAGTCCGTTGTGAAATACACTGTTTTTAAAATTAATATCTCCGTCGGAGAATGATGTTTTAGAGAAATTTATATTATTACATTTGAACACGCAGTAACTGAAATCTGTATTTTCCGTAAAGAAAACAGAGAAAGAAAAATTAAGGTTGTCGGTAATAAAATATGTGTTGCTGAAATTTATTTGTTTTCCTTCAAATAATATTTCGGACAGGTTTATTTCGTTATCGGGGCTGTTAAAAAAGGCTTCTTTTGCTGAGAAATTTGCAAGGATTATTTTTTCGGAATAAACTGCATTTTTGAGATAGCTGATGTCAAAATTTTCAATATATGCATAATCTAACTGCAGTTCATTATTTTCGGCAATGTATTTTTTTATGAAAACTGCATCTGCATATCCGAATTTTTTTTCGGACAGTATTTTTTTTTCGGTATCAAGAAATTTTATCAGAGCAGTTCTCGGGTATGAAAACTGCTCTTTTTTAAATTGACTGTCAATTATTTCTACGGTAAATTCCGTAAAATGTTTTTGCATACCTTTTTCGGTAATTATTTTAAAAAATTATTCTGCCGTAAATTATTTTTCGTTTTCTTCCTCGTCAATAAGTTCAATTATTTCAATATTGAGGTCGATTAGCTCTTTAAATTTTTTACCGTCGTTAAGCATTGATATATCTCCGGTGTTATAATACCAGTCAAGATCAACCGAATTGTTTTTTGATATTTCTTCGAGAATCAGCAAAATTTTTACTAATTGTCTGTCTGTGGCTGTGTTGTAATAGTCAAATTTAAAAGTAACATGAGTGTGGTCGGCAGGGTTTTCTTTGTATGCATGCAGCCAGTCTATTATCGGTTTATAGAAACTTACTGCGTTTTCGGGAATTGATTTGCCTTTGAATCTTAATATTCCGTTTTCCGGGTCAAGGAATATTTCAGGAGTATCATCTTCTTCCTGAATAATGTATTTTTCTAATCCGTCTTTCATTTTATTAATTTGAATTTTTAGTGTAAAAAAAGAAAATTTTTCATCGATTTTGTAAAAGTCATAGATAAAGGGGTTTTTGGCTTTCATTTTTATATCAAGTAAGCCGAGACCGGGATTTTTGTCGTTTTGGTTGTTAAAATTCAAAAGTGTTTGATTATATTCGTCGGCAAGTTCGTCTTCGGTAAGGTTGTTGACATTTTCAAGTTTTTTTCTGAATTCTTTGATTTTATGATTTTCAATATAATTTCCTGACGTAAATACTAAACTTTCGGGTGTTTCTTTTATATAAAATATTGCGTGTTTTCCGGTAACGTTGTTAAAAGTGTAGAGGTCTGCATGATTTACTATGTTTTGAAGTATCTCAACCATAAGGTTAAATACTTTCATTTTTAAAATTACGGTTCCCTGTAATTGATTTTCTGTTATTGTAAGCAGATTGACAAGTGTTTCTTGTGTAAATGCTCCGATAAAGTTAAGCAGTATATTTTCTTTTTCAAGTATTTTGTGTCTTTCTATAATTCTTTTTAATGAGTTTTCATTGCTTGTTTGTGTTGTTTTATTAAAACCTATTATTTTAGAGTGCATATAAAAGAACGAGTAATCATCATTTATTTTCTCGAAGGCATATGTCAGATTATTTCCTGATTTTCGTGCAATTTCAATTAATCCTAAGCCGGCTCCTCCTTTTTCTGAAAATTCTCCTTCGTCTAACTTTTCTAAAGAATATTTTTTCAGTTCATCTTTGTCAAGTTGATTTATTTTATCTATTAAATTTTTTATTTCTGCTTCCCGGGATGATTTTATGAGGTTTCCGGTTGTTATATAATAGCCGTCGGGTTTATATTGAACAACAAAAAGTCCGGGGTATCCTGCTAATTCGTCTGATTCTGAAGAGCTTTGATGTCGCGTAACGTTTTGCAGCCCTTCAACTATAATAAAAAATACTCTTTTTCTTATTTTTTTTTCAACATTTTCCTGTTCGAGGTTAGATTCCGTCAGCGACAGTATTGTGTCCGTTACTTTGGTTGTAAAACTGCCTCTGTAGGTATACTCCATCGTACTCCCCTGAATGTTTTCAAAGAGTTTATAGGCTATATTGTTATTTTTTAAAGGAACGGATAATCCCATTATTAAATTTAAAGGGTTATTTTGACAAAAACAAAGTTAATTATTTTATTTAAATATAAAAAACGTATATTATATTGATCTATTTACGGATAATTTTATACCGGTGTATAAGCATTTTTCGGAATCAATCAATATGAACAGTTTCAGTAATAAGAGCGACAATATTTTTTTGACTGTTCATTACTTTAAAACTAATATTTTCTTGACTAAAATCTATATTCTCGGCAGGTACGAGTTTATCTTTCAGAACATAAAAAACTCTGTCTTTAAAAGAGCCGTATGTGTTTTCAATTTCGGTTTTTATTTTTTCAATGTTCAGTTTTTCTTTAGAATATAAAACACATAAATAGTCTTTGCCTGTAGTATTATCGGTCTGAATATACCGGCTTTCATCAGGAATTGCAACATCATTTTTTGCATAGTTGAGAGCAGGAGATATACTTTTATCATACGGAAATATTGTAAAAGTTTTTTTTGTTGCATCGTATCCGAAAGCGTAAACATAGGCGGGGACTGAATTTGATATGTAAAGTCTGAATAAGGTTCCGGATTTATAGGGTTCCGTCAGTTTGTAAATATCGTTATCGTAAACGGCTTTACTTTGAGTTCCGTCAGCTTTTATAAATTTTATGCTTCCGGCAAGAGAAAATTCATTATTTGTTTGTGATGTTCTGAAATCAATCATTTCATATGCATATTTTACGAATTTATGAAAGTTTTCGTAAGAAATCCATATGTACCCCTCATTTCCCCATTGAGTTCCCCAACTGTTCATTATTTCAAAAGCTCCTCCGTATTTATTATCGTCATAACCTATAATACACATTGCATGACCGCCGTATGTTAAACTGCTTGTTTCTGTCGGAATCCATTCTTCTTTTGCTGTGTAGAAAGATTCAGGTGTATTCATTCCTATTATTACCGGATTATTTTGACTTATACTTTTTTTGACGGCTGCTGTTTTAAAGTCTTTAGAGTCAAATAATCCGAAAATTTTTGCGTAGTCTTTGATTTTATATGATGATGCTTTTGAAAACAGAGAAGGAGAGAGGTATGCCGGGCAATTTACCTCGGTCATATCTGAATATTTACAAACTCCTTTTGTTTTCAGTATTTCAAGTGCATCGGATATTGACGAACCAAGCTGACACCAAGTGTCTGTTTTGCTTTTAATTTGTTTATATACAAATCCGGGGGAGAAAGTGTTTGAAGTTATTTCTTCTCTGTTTGTTCTGCTTTTGTTTATTGATTCAAGGATTGTCATACCTGCATAGGCTGTTGACCAACCGACACAAGTTCCGAATTGTCCTTGGCTTTTAGGAATCGGGGTATATTTTTTCAGAGAATAGGATGAAGGTATGTTTGTATATAAACTTCTTGTAAGCGGTGCTTTTTTCTGAACCGATTTATATTTGTCGTCATTGAAGTTCAGTCCTGTTCCGTATTCTTGTGCAGAAAGCAGGTTTATTATTGAACTTATGAATATTAAAATTATTATTGTTTTCTTCATTTTGTTTTCTCCGATATCAGGTTATTATACAGATTAAATAAAAACAGTCTTTTCACTGTTTCAGCAGTTTTAGTTGTTTGAGGGCTTTAAAGGTATTATTTTTTGAAATAAAAATCTCCGAAAATTGATGAATTTTCCCACGGAACTTGCATTTCATTTGATAATTTATAAACATTATTTCTGACAGCTTTAAAAACATCTTCGATTTTATATCCCGGTTGTTGAAGGGCTTTTACAAGTTCTTGGGTGTATAATCCGTTTTCTCCGGAACCGTCTGAGGCAACTGAACCGGGAGCGGTAGCGTAAGCAATAAAAGTTCCTTTCGGGGCTGTAGTTGTAGCTAATCCGTTGCTGCCTCCGGAACGAAAACTTCGGGCAAAGGGATTGTTTCTGCAGGCATCTAATATTACTATGTTTAAATCGTTTTGAGCATAATCCATTTCTCCGAGAACTCTTTTTAAATTAACCGCTTCTAATTCAACATCTTGTTCTTTATTAATTACTGCTGTTACAGGAACAAGGTAGTTTTCACCGTTAAGTTGCATTCCGTGTCCGGCATAATAGAATAATCCTACACCTTTTTGTTTGCTTAGTTTATTTCCGAACTCTCTGATTCTCATTTTCATTTCATTTTGACTTAAGTCGGTATATGACATAACTTCAAAACCTAATTCGTTGAGTTGTTTTGCCATCAGCTTGGCATCATTTACGGGGTTTTTGAGGGGCGACATTGTGTATGCAGAGTTTCCGATGACGAGAGCCAGTCTTTTTTGGTCAACGGTATTATTATTTGTTTTAATTGTTACCGTTCTTATGTCTGAGGTAATTTCTCCGCCGGCATTTGTAACTTTTACGGTAATTTTATTAATTCCGTCTTCAAGAGGTATATCGCGTTCAATTGTAAAGTCACAGTTTGCATTAACTACGGTATAGCCTCTTGTAGCATAATTAACTTTAATTTTTCCGTTTACCAAAAATTGAACGTTTTCTAGTTCACTGTCAGATCTTATGCAAATTTTTGCTTTAATGCTTTTTGAGTCTGCCGCTGTATTTGTATATTGGGGATAAAGCCAAGTAACCTGAGGCGGAGATTTGCTTTTTTGATTTCCTATGAACTCTCCGTTTTTCCAAAGACCTGATTTTGTTGTTCCGTTTGAGTAATATACAGTTCCTATTCCGTTATATGTTCCGTTCGAAAATTCGCCGACATATTTTGTACCGGATGCAAATGTATATGTTCCTTGTCCGTTATATGTTCCGTTCAGGAATTCTCCTTCATAAACATCTCCGGATGCAAATGTATATGTTCCGCTTCCGCTGTAGTATCCGTTTTTGAACGTTCCTATATATTTATCTCCTTTTTTGGTAACATAAGTGCCGAATCCGTCGGTACAGTTTCCGGATATGCAACCGCTGCTTTTTTTATTGCTTGTGATAAGTTTGTCATATTCCCAGATTCCGGACTTTACTGTTCCGTCAGCGTAATACATTGTTCCTTTACCGTGGAAGTAATTATTGTAAAGCTCTCCGATGTATTTTTGACCGTTTCTGTATTTGAATATACCGTATCCGGTCATTTTGTCCGATATGTAATTACCGGAATAGCTTTCATATTGCGATTCCGGATGATATTTATATGTTCCTATTCCGTTTTTTTTGTCGTCTTTCCAGTTTCCCGTGTATTCGGCTCCGTTAGAGAACCAATTTGTTCCTTGTCCGTTTCTCATACCGTTTTTCCAGTATCCTTCATATCTTTCTCCTGTATCCCAAGTGTAAATTCCGTATCCGTTGTCGCAATCGCCGGAAATACAGCCGTAGTTATTTGAGCTTGTTCCGATGTATCTGTCATTTTCCCACATTCCGGCTTTTATTGTTCCGTCAACGTAGAAGTTTGTTCCGTAACCGTTTCTCATATCATTTGCCCATTCTCCCTCATAGCGCTCTCCGCTTGCAAAATAATTGCTGCCTTGTCCTTTTCGCCTTCCGCTTACCCAGTAACCTGTATACTTTTCCCCGTTTTCCCATACATATGTGCCGTATCCGTTATCGCAGTCGCCGAAGATACAACCGGTTACTTCTCCGATTTTTCCTTGATATTTTCCTTCTTTCCAGACACCTGTCAGAACGGTTCCGTCTTTTTTGTAATATGAACCTTCTCCGTGTTGTTTATCGTCCATCCACTGTCCCGTATGCTTTTCTCCGTCTGCCCAGATGTATGTACCTTTTCCGTGTCTTTTGCCGTTTTTAAATTCTCCGGTATATTTGCTGCCGCTTTTAAATGTATAACTTCCTTCTCCGTTTTGTTCGCTGTTTTTCCAGTTTCCCGTATATTCATCTCCGTTTTCCCAAATATATTTGCCGTATCCGTTTGCACAATCGCCGTAAATACAGCCGGTATTCTGAGAAAAGCTTACTAAGTAAACAGTTATAAAAAGGACTGTTAAAGTAATATGTTTCATTATTAAAAAGTTAAATATTTAATA
>CAMZKI010000240.1 GCA_947311125.1 uncultured Chlorobiota bacterium | reverse complement strand
CATTTAGATTTTCTAATTGATTGTTATTTAGAATATAAAGGTATGAAAAAAAATGAAAAAAAGTACTCTTTCAAGATATTGTTTTCAACAACACATAATCAAGAAACTAATTTTTAATTTATCGTAAATAAAATATATTTTTGTATCAAAATAATTCTTATGTCAAGTATAAAAATGAAAAAATCCGTTCCTTACATTGTTGCTTTTATAATTTTTTTAATTCTGTCTTTTGCATATTTTCCGGAGATTATAGAAGGAAAAAAATTATCGCAACATGATAAACAAACCTTTAAGGGCAGTTCAAAAGAAATTCTGGATTTCAGAGAAAAAACAGGAGGAAATACACTTTGGACAAATTCTATGTTCGGAGGTATGCCGGCTTACCTGATATCAAACTACACTCCGAATAATATTGCCAAATATATTTATACTTTTACAAATGCTTACGGAAAATTAAGACCCGTTAATTTTGTTTTTTTTGCTCTGGTCGGTTTTTTCATAGCCCTTCTTTTATTTGGTGTTGACCCTTGGCTAAGTATAGCCGGGGCAATTGCATTCGGCTTTTCAACATATTTTTTAATAATAATTGAAGCCGGGCATCTGACAAAAGTATCTGCGATGGCTTATATGCCGCCTATAATTGCAGGTGTTTACTATGCATATACTAAAGACAAACTGAAGGGAGCTTTAGTTGTTATGTTTTTTTTGGCTCTTCAACTTTACAGAAATCATTTACAAATAACGTTTTATACTTTGCTCACTATTCTTATATACATTATATTTGAAGCTGTCAGTTCTTTCAAAAAGAAACAGTTTGATAAATTTTTAACTGCATCGGCATTTCTTACTGCAGCATCGCTGATTGCCGTATCGGTTAACTTTACAAATATTGCAACAACCCTTGATTACGGTAAAGATTCAATAAGAGGGAGGTCTGAACTTACTTTTGACAAAGAAAATAAAACATCCGGTTTGGATAAAGACTATGCTACAGCTTGGAGTTACGGAGTTACGGAAACGTTCAATTTACTTATTCCGAATTTGTTCGGCGGAGCTTCTTACGGTGAGTTACCCGAAGAATCCGAAATGAATAAAGAGCTTAAAAAACTCGGAGTCGGTAGCACAAGAGATATTTTAAAACAAATGCCGACATATTGGGGACCCCAGTCTTTCACTTCCGGTCCTGTTTATATCGGTGCGACAATTATTTTCTTGTTTTTTTTCGGACTTTTTGCCGTAAAAGGAAATATTAAATGGTGGTTATTATCAGCTACCGTTCTTGCAATAATGCTGGCATGGGGAAAACATTTTATGTTACTGACAGATTTCTTTTTAGATTATTTTCCGGGGTACAACAAGTTCAGAACACTTTCTATGATTCTTGTAATTGCTGAATTTACAATACCTTTGCTCGGAATTATTGCGATAAAAAACATAATTGATAAAAAAATATCAAAGCAAGAAGCTGTTAAAGCATTAAAATGGGCTGCAGGAATTGTATCCGGAATAATTTTATTGCTGATAATAAATCCCGGAATTCTATCTTTTCAAAATGAGAATGATGCTATGTGGTTTATACGAAGTTTCGGTCTTAAAGATGACGGAAGTTCACAACAACTTGCAGATATTTTTGCCTCGGCACTTTCAAAAGACAGAGCTTCGATGTTCAGAGCAGATGCTTGGCGTTCTCTCGGCTTTGTTATCTTAACCGCATTATTATTATGGGCTTTCATATCAGAAAAAATAAAACAACAGTATTTAATAGCAGGGTTGGGTATTTTTATATTAGTTGATTTATGGGCTGTTGATAAAAGATATTTAAATTCTGATGATTTTGTTAGTGCGAGATATGAAAAAACTCCTTTCAAAAAGTCTAAAGCAGACGAGTTTATCTTGAAAGATTCTGATCCTGATTACAGAGTATTAAACTTGACGGTAAGTCCTTTTAATGACGCAAGCACCTCATATTTTCACAAATCAATAGGCGGATATCACGGAGCAAAAATGCAACGTTATCAAGATTTAATTACATACGGAATAAGTTTAGAAATTTCAAAGCTTATTAATGCTTTAAATACTGCTTCAAGCGAATTAGACATTCAGGCAACTTTGATGAACTTATCAATACTGAATATGCTTAATACAAAATATATTATTGTTAATCCGGATATGCTGCCGATTAAAAACAAATATGCTCTCGGACATGCATGGTTTGTAAATGAAATTAAAGAAGTTGAGAGTGCGGATGAAGAAATTAAAGCCGTAAGCAGATTTAATCCGGAAAGAACCGCTGTTGCAGATAAACGTTTTAAAGATTTATTTTTTAATTTCAAAAAAGATACTGCTGCGAGCATAAAACTTGTTAAATACAAACCTAACGAACTGGAATATAAAACAATTGCCGGAAGTAACCAATTAGCTGTTTTCTCTGAAATATATTACGCAAAAGGTTGGAATGCTTATATTGACGGCAAACTTGCTCCGCATTTCAGGGTAAATTATGTATTGAGAGCAATGAAGATTCCGGAAGGAGAACATACCGTAGTTTTTAAATTTGAGCCTTCTGTATGGTCAAATGCTGTTAAAGTTTCATTAGCAGGTTCAATTTTGTTTATATTAGCTGTTATTTATTTTGTGTACTCAGAATTTAAAAAGTCTGAAATACCGGAAAAGAAAGATTGATTACAATAATAAAGAAAGTAAAAGACCGAAAAGATAACTTTTCTGTCTTTTATTGCATTACGGTAACCGAAGAAAACTATACGTTATTTTAGTTTTAAACCTGATATGTCAAATGCGAAGAAAAGTATGTGTGTAATTTTTCCGTCTTTGCCGTAATAAGGAGTATATGTTGCGGTAAGTTGCTTTTCTTCACCTGATTTTGTGTATCTTTTTACTTCTTTTTTTATCGTTTTTCCTGATTTCACGTCTTCTATGATTTTTTTCAGGCTCTCTGACTGGTCTTTTACTATTTCGACAACATTTTTTCCTCTGATATCATCTGCCGTAAACCCCATCACTTCCGTATAAACAGAGTTACAGTTAATTATTGTTCCGTCGAGAGTATATTCTACAGTCAGAGAGCCTGAAAAAAATCATAGAAGACGTGAAATCAGGAAAAACGATAAAAAAAGAAGTAAAAAGATACACAAAATCAGGTGAAGAAAAGCAACTTACCGCAACATATACTCCT
>CAMZKI010000239.1 GCA_947311125.1 uncultured Chlorobiota bacterium | reverse complement strand
CATTTGGTATTTGCGACAGGTTTTACACCCATAGGAAAAGAAGAACGGGAAATTATTAGAAAAGTTGCCGACAATGTTGATAATTGCTGGCTTGCCGTAAATTGCAGAAGTAATGAGAAAGAAATAGAGCAAAGTTACGATGTAATTAAAAAAGCTGAATACGGCAGAATTGCTTTCGTCTTGCCGGTTTCGGAACGCCTGTGCTCATTAATGCTCCACAAAACTCAAAAAGAAGTAATGCAAAGAGGTCTTGAAATAGCAGATTATGCTTTAGACAAAGCACAAGGAATACCGATTGATGTCCAACTTGCCGGAGCTTTTAATGCCGATGCCTCTTTTGTTTCGGACATTGCTTCCGCTTTTACGGAAAAAGGGATAGCAACAGTCGGTATGGGAGATACCGGAGGGCGAATCTATCCTAAAGAAACTGAAAGATACCTAAAAAAAATCACAAAAAAAGCAGACAATGATGTTTTGTTTTCTGTTCATTTTCACGATGATATGGGCTTTTCCCTTCCTAACAACCTTATTGCGTTAAGAAACGGAATAATGATGCCGTCAGTATCATGGCTTGGCTTGGCTGAAAGAAACGGGTTGCTCAGGACAGAACTTTTAACATTCCATTTAGCATATGAGCCCGAAAAAATAAAAGAAAGATTATGCATTGAAGGTAAAAATCTTTTTATCTCTTCGCCGAATTTAAAAATGTTGCCTAAAATAGCCGAAAAAGTAAGCAAGTATACAAGGGTTCAAATGAAAACAACCGACCCTATAGTAGGTCCCGGTGTTAACTCAATTTCAACCGGAACCCCATTTGTTGATCCGATTAGTTTTCAGCCTTTTGACCCTGAAAAAGTTTTGGGTATAAAGCGGGAAATATACGTTACGCATCTTGCAAGCAGGCGTGTTATTAAAGAAGTTGCAGACAGATACGGTTTTACCTTAAACGATAAACAAATTTATGAAGTACTTTATGAAATAAAAGCTGAAATATATAAGTCGGGAAAGGCGATTATGCCTGAAAATAAAGTAAAAGAGATATTAAAAAAATACTCTGAATGAAGCCTAAGCTATCAATATTTTTTCTGTTACTGTTGGTCTCGATTGAAGCCGAATCTCAAGACAATTTTCAAATTTGGTGTAAATTATCCCCTGAAATAAGGTTAAATATAGAGAAAACACCCTTTGAATTTCGATGGAGACCTGTCGATAACACAACGTTGCCGGATATAAATATTGCTCGAACCGATATTATGGCAGGATTAACGTTTAAACACTTTAAATTTTTCAGTTATTCGAAATTTGACCTCTTAAAAAGAAGCTGGACAGGTATTCGCGTTGATATAAACACAACAATGCTCGATAAAAAACTTCTGATTAATATTCAGGAGCGATTCTTTTGGGGTTTAAACAAAAATTCAGAAAAACATTACTATTTAATTCAATATGTCAGATATAAAATTGTGAAAAACATACAATCCGGCATATTAAGCTACGGAAGGTGGAAACCGGAAGACCCCTTTAATGAAGGACACTGGTTTGTCGGACCTATCTTAGATTTTACGATTCCGGATAATTTTAACTTTATGATATCTTTTGATAAAGATATTTTTTCCGATAAAATTTATATGCTTTTTATAAGATTAGGATACAAAATTAAAATTAAATAAAAAATGTTGCAAAATAAGAATGTTTAACATAAAACGGTTGTCTTGATTAAAAAATCAATAATATTTCATATATTAAATATCAGAGAAGGAGAGGGAACAATGGTCCTGCTCCCCCTGATTTATTCTTTTTTTACGGGAGCTTCTCTGGCTTTTTTTGTAACAAGTGCAACGTCTTTGTTCTTAAGCAGTTTTGACAGGCAAATGTTGCCTCCGGCTTTTATTGCCGCAGGTATTCTGGTGTGGCTGTCAGGGCAACTATATGCTCGTTTTCAGGAGCATGTCATATACGGTAAGGTTCTGACGGGAGGAATCTTGATCCTTTTATTTTCAGTTATTGCATTTCTTGTATTTTATATAGAAACATCATCAGTTGTCGCTGTTTTTTTACTTTATGCGTGGATTCGCGTATTTGCTTATATGCATGCCGTAACTTTTTGGGGTATGGCAGGCAAATTGTTCACATTACGACAAGGGAAACGAGTATTCGGGTTAATTACAGGCGGTGAAGTTTTTGCAAGTATAATCAGTTTTTTATCAATTCCGTTTTTACTGAAGCTTATAGAAACAGAAGATTTGCTCCTTATATCAGGAACAAGTTTAATTATAGGATTTTTAATTTTGATATATATTGTAAAAAAATTCAAACATAAGTTGCTCGTAAAAACTGAAACTCAAAGAACAGAAATAAAAGCAACAGAAAAAAACAGTAAAAAGTTTAGTTATTTTAAAAACAATTACTACAAATTATTCTTTATTGTAGCGTTCCTTCCTATATTCTCACAGTTTTTTGTTGATTTTATTTTTCAGTCACAGGCAAAAGCAGAATTTCCGCAAAGAGAATCTTTAACTGCATTTGTCGGTATTTTTTTCGGTGTAAGTGCCATGGTCGAGTTTATTCTTAAAACATTAGTTTCAGGGAAACTTATGTCAAAATACGGGATGAAATTCGGATTAACGGCATTTCCCGTTATGTTGTTTATAAGTTTTTTCATGGCTTCTTTTTTCGGATTACTCTACGGAACCGCTACTTTATTTTTTTCGTTTGTAAGCCTCGGAAGATTGTTCACACGTGCCGTCAGAACATCATTTAACGATCCGGCAGCTCAAATTCTTTTTCAGCCCTTACCACCCGAAGAACGCACCTTTTTTCAAAATAAAATAGAAAGCGGACCTAAGGCTTTTGCAAGTATAGCAGCAGGAATCGTATTGTTTATTTTTACCGGCTTCTATGATTTAAGTTTAGTTTGGTTTTCTGTATTTTTATTGGCGGTAATTATCTTTTGGTATAAAAGTGCAGAAAAAATGTTCCTTGAATACAAAAAGATTGTTCAGGATATTCTGAAAAAAAGAAAGAAAGAAGAAAAACTGTCCGAAAATGAGAAAATATTTAATTTTGTTCTTAAAATCAAAGATTCTCTTTCCGATACAAATAAGCAAATATTATTCAATTTTTGTAAAATAGTCTTTCCGTATAAGAAAAATATCATTTTTCCGGATAAAAAAGAAAAATTACCGGATTTAAAACTAAAAGAAATAATTGAATTAGCTCATTCTCCCGATGCCTTAGAACGGAAAATTGCAGCAGAATTATTCGCCGAACAAAATTTCTATAAGATAGAAATTTTTTTGAATAAACTGCTGAACGATAATGATTTTAAAGTGAGGACTGCAGCAATATTAACTGCAGGTAAAATTAAAGAACCCGAATTATTTAAATTTTTACTTGCTAATTTAAGAATTAAAGAATATCATGACATTGCATTTTCTGCAATTATAAATACAGGAAAAAAAATACTCCCCGATTTAGAACGTTTTTTTTACAAAACGGAATTTTTTCCCGAAATTCAGATTTCTGTTATTAAACTAATTGAAAATATAGGGACGGCAAAAGCTGTTAAAATTTTGCACGAAAAAATAAATTATACCGATAAAAGAGTTGCAAACGCAATTATTTCTGCACTAAGCAGGTTAAGGTACTCAGCCAAGCGGTCGGACATAACGGCTCTTGAACAAAAAATGGAGGAAGAAACATCGGCATTTGTCTATATTTGTGCCTGTTTGTATGATTTAAGAAAATTAAAACCCGAGGAAGATATAATACGGGCTTTGAGACATGAAAAAAGAAATAAAAAAAATAATATATTTACAACTCTGTCCTTAATATATGATGCTCAGGCAATAGAACTTATAAAAACAAATTTAGATTCTGATAATCCTGACGATGTCGGTTTTGCACTGGAAATTGCAGATACTGTTTTGTCCGACCTGCACAAAGAAGTAATATTCGGAGTTTTTGAAAACGTATCGGAATTTGAGATTTTGAATAAATATAAATATGAATTTCCTCAAGAACATTTAGATAAAGAACAACGTTTAACAGATATTATTAATTCAGAAATAATAATAACGGGAAATTATACAAAAACAATCGCCCTGAGTATGCTTTCGGAATTTAACTCAAAAGAGGTGATAAGAATACTTAAAGCAAATATGATTCACCCGGATTACCTGATAGAGGAAACAGCAGCTATAGGTCTGTATTTTAAAGATAAAGAGCTGTTTTTAAAACAGTCTGAACTGTTAAAGAATACAGTTAAAGATTTTGAGAAATTAAGTAAAAAAATAATTCTTCAGAAAAAAAACTCAAGCCTGTTGGTTCTTGAAAAATTAAGGCTATTAAAATCATTAGAAGTGTTTACGGATATCAGCTTTGAAAAATTAACGAAATTTGCCGTAAATTCGGAAGATTTCTCTCTTAAAGCCGGTGAGGTATACACAGTTAACCTGAATAAAAACTCAAGTTCATTATTCTTATGCGTACTCGGAACTTTTGTAAATGAAAATACCGGAGACACGGTTAATACCGGCGAATTTGTGTCTTGCTTTGAGGATACCGACATAAGAGAAATGAAATTTCGTGCCCGAGATCCCGTTCTTATTTTTAAAGGACAATCTTATTTACTGTATAATTTATTTGCCGAAAATCTGAATTTTGCAAAACGAATAACCCGAAATATTATTCACTCAGTATAAATTTATCAGAATGCGACACATATATCTTTTTTTTATCCTGCTAATACTGATTGTCGTCAATAACGATGCTGAATCTCAAACTTTTAGCCGTTTTAAAGGAAAACCGTTCATAAAAAATTATACACCCGAAGTATATAATGCTCACGGACAGAATTTTGACATTGCTCAAGATGATAACGGAATTATGTATTTTGCAAATTTTGCGGGTATATTAGCATATGACGGTTCTGAATGGAATAAAACAGAAACATCATCGGGTTTCAGAGTTTTATCTTTGGGTATTGACAAGAACGGAAACGTTTATGCCGGCGGTTTGTTTGATTTCGGGAAAATAAAATACAATAAAGACGGAACCTCCGGTTTCGTTTCTTTTGCCGATTCACTCAAAGAAGATGTCGGAATTATTTTTAAAGTTCTGTGCAACGACCCTGAAATCTATTTTATTTCCGAAAAAGGAATGTATATTTTTGAGAACGATAAAATAAAATTTGTCAGATTCAATTCTAAAGCCAAAAATGCTTTTCTGTATTCTCCTGACGAAAAACAAAAAGATTTATATATTTTCTTTGAACGCAATTTAACGAATGAACAGTTATTACAAAACGGATTAACTGTTTTTAGGGGTAATAAATTCAGAAAAATAAAAGATAATTCAGCAGCACAAATAATTGATATTAAGTCTGTTTTTTCGATTAATAAAGGTAAATCCCTCATTTTAGGTACAGCTTCTCAGGGGATGTTTATTTTACAGAATGATATTATCACAGATTTTAACGCTCCGGTTAATGAACTTATGAAAAAATACGGACATACCTGCGGAACTGAAATTTCGGACAGCACATATGCTCTCGGAACTCTTACACACGGAATTTTAATCGTAGATGCCAAAGGAAGACTGATTCAAAATATTGATAAAAACAGCTACTTGCAAGATGAATCAATAAATGCTTTATTTCTTGACAAAAATAACTCTTTGTGGGCAGCAGAAAATAACGGTATTTCAAAGATTGAAGTAAACTGGAATTTGTCGTATATTGATAATAAAATTTCAGGACTTGAAGGTAAGGTTTTCGATATAGCAGAGTTTAAAGATGTTTTGTATTTTGCTACAGACAAAGGTTTGTATTATCTTCAAGGCTCAGAGATTTTTAAAGTACCGGGGATTAACCTGTCTTGTAAAGGTATTGAAATTGTCGGAGATAATATGATTGCGGCAGGAGTTGAGGGCTTGTTTACGATTAAAGACAAAAAAGCAATTTCTTCCGGATATAACGACTTTGCATATTGTATTACAAAATCAGGCAAAAAAAATATTTTTTATGCAGGGTATACAGGAAAGGTTAAAGAATTTTTGTTTCGTAATAATAAATTTAAGGAAGTCGGCAATATTAAAACTCCCGAAGGAGATATTTTGAAAATTGAAGAATCAAAAAACGGTATATATATTGAAATATCACCGGGCAGAGTATTTTATTATTCTGATGATAATGCAAAAGGTATTGAGATAAAGCCTCGGGTAAAATTTACGGCACTGCACCTTAATAAAAAAGACGACGATGTTTTTATTTCATACGAAAAAGGGCTGTTAAAATTTGAAAATAATAAAATAATACCCTTTTACTTATTTCCGGACGATACAAGTTCATATAAATTATGGATTTACGATTTTTATAAAATTAAAAATGATTTTTATGTCATAACAGACGGTGAACAAAAAAATATAAGCCTGTGCTACAGAGAGAACGGAATTTATAAAATAACACAAACACCTTTTTTCCCGATTGCAAATTTCTCTGTTAATACAATATACTATGCTCCGAAAACTTCTGTTTTATGGCTTGGCGGAAATGACGGATTGATATTGTTCAACACAAAAAACAACAAAAAAAATAAAACAACTCAAGTTACAATTATTCGCAGAGTCTTAAATATCAGCAGCGATACACTCTTAAAGCTTAAAAATACAGAACCTGTCAAACTCGGATATTCGGATAATTCTTTGAGGTTTTATTTTGCAGCACCTGTTTTTGTTTCTAAAGGTGATGCGTATTACAGATATTTTCTTAAAGGATTTGACAAGGATACTTCGGAGTGGATTAAAATTTCTCATAAAGACTATACAAATCTTCCGAGCGGAAAATATACGTTTACAGTAGAGGCAAAAAATGAATTCGGGCAAAAACTTAAACCTGCTAAATTCAGTTTTGAAATATCTGCACCTGTTTATTTGAGGTGGTGGTTTTTTATTATTTATGCAGGCTTACTGTATCTTATTGTCAGAACTTATCTGAATTGGCGGATAAAAGCCGTTGAAAAAGAACGTGTCCTGCTGGAAAATACAGTAAAAGAGAGAACGGAAGAAATAGAACAAAGCAAAGAAGAAATAGAATCGCAAAGAGACGAATTATATAAGCAAAAACAGGAAATTGTTGACAGTATTAACTATGCAAAGCGTATTCAACAGGCGGTTTTACCCTCTGAAGAATTTATGAGCTCGGTTTTAAAAGAATATTTTGTATTTTTTCAGCCGCGAGATATTGTAAGCGGAGATTTTTACTGGGTTAAAAAAATAAGAAATTTTTCATTTGTTGTTGCGGCAGATTGTACCGGGCACGGTGTTCCGGGAGCATTTATGAGTATGCTCGGAAGCTCGTTTTTAAACGAGATAGTTTCATCAAGGACACTTGACGGAGCAGGGGAAATTCTAAACAGGTTAAGAAATAAAGTTAAAAAGTCATTACACCAGAAAGGAGCGGAGGGCGAACAAAAAGACGGAATGGACATTTCTCTTTTGATAATAGATTGGGACGAATATGAATTGCAATTTGCAGGAGCATATAACTCTGTATATATAGTCAGAAAAAAAGATGCCGAAAGTAATGCGGAAGATAATTTTGAAATAATAAGGCTGAAAGCCGACAGGCAGCCGATAGGTATATATTTGAATGAAAGAAGTTTTACAAATCACTATTTCAGCTTAAAAAAAGGAGATGTGATATATGCCTTGTCTGACGGATATGTTGACCAATTCGGCGGTGATACCGGAGGAAAATTTAAAAGCGGAAGGTTTAAAAAAATGCTTCTGTCATTTCAGGATAAAAGTATGGAGGAACAAAAACAAATACTTATCAGAACATTTGCAAAATGGAAACGGGATTTTGACCAGGTAGATGATGTTTTGGTTATGGGAATCAAAATTCCTTAAATTCTATACCAGTACCTTAATTTTGCTTTCAGGTTTTAATGTCATTTTTATTGAATCAAAAGAAGTAATTAAATTGATACCCGGAGTTTTGCCTTTTTCAATACTTCCGTATTTTCGGTCAATTTGCAGAGCTTTTGCTCCGTTTAAAGTTGCAGATTCAATTAGTTTTTCAAACGAAATTTCCGGAAAATTTTCAGTAATAGCTTTTAATTCGCTTAAAACGGAAAGTTTGGTATTTGAAGCATAACTGTCAGTTCCGATGCAGGTTTTTACGTTTTTTTTAAAAAACAAAGGAATATCAGGCAGTTTCTTTTCAATATAAAGATTTGACAGAGGGCAAAAAACCCAGAAAATATTTCCTGAAAAGTTTTCGGCTGTTTCAATATCCTTTTTTTGGCTGAAAGTATTGTGAATAAGGAGGATATTGTCATTTTTATTCAGATAATGAAGATTAACTTCTAAAGCAGTATTCCCGGGATATGAAAAGTCGTCAAGAAAAAAACCTTTATCGGTAAGAACGTTTGCTAAAGCTCCTTTTTTGCTTTGTATAAGCAGGTCTTCATCGGGTGTTTCCTGATTATGAACAGATATTATTCGTTTTTTTTCATTTTCAAAGCCGGATATCATTTTATACAACTTGTCGGGAACCGAATATGCTGCGTGAGGGACAATACTTGCCGCCAGATGCATACTCCTAAGTTTAAGGTAGTTATCTTCGGCTTGTTTAAAGTTCTCTTCAGCTTTTTCGTTACTTACGGTGAATGATTCGACAAAGGTTTGATAATAAATTTTGCTTTTTTTCTTAACGATAAAACTGTCGTCGGTATTTGAAATATCGCCTACGGCGACTATACCTTTCATTTGCATTTCTTTATCGGCTTTTTTTATTTTTTCCTGTAAATTTTCAGGAAAATTTCTTTTGGATATTATTTCATCTATGAAACCCGGTAAGCCTCTGCCTGTGTCATTTCTTATTATTCCTTTCATATGTGAAAGTTCCAAATGGCAATGAGCATTTATAAATCCGGGAATTAAAACGCCGCTGTAAAATTCTAAAGACTGTTGTTCGTCTAATTTTCCTTTTGTGTCAGTTACGGAAATAATTGTTCCGTTTTTATCGACTTCAATAATTCCTTTTCTCAGAATATTTTTTCCGGTGAAAATAAAATCGGCTGATAACCTGCGCATACTTACTTTTCCTTTTCAGTTTTAAAAGAAGGGGGTCAACCGTTAAGAAGTTTGTGCTTATCAATTGCAAATTCGATGTTCAGCTCTAAACTGTTTTTGTAAACAGGCTTTGTCATAAAACCGTATGTGTTTTTCATAACAGCTCTTTTTACTGTCGAAACATCACTGTCTCCGGTAATGTAAATAACAGGAATATTGTATTTTTCAAGTACTGATTTTGCTGTGTCAACACCGTCGATATCTCCCTTTAGATGTATATCCATCAATATTAAATCCGGAAGTTTATTTTCAAGAAAAGCCATTGCTTCTTCTCCGGATGCAACCGTTCCGCAATGATTATATCCTAACTCCTCAAGAAACATTTCGAAAACTGTACATAACATACTGTCGTCTTCTACTATAAGTATTTTTCTTTTGTTCATATTATATATTCGGGTATTGACAGGATTAATAATGTAAAAATAAAAAGAATATTTCGTTTTTGCAAAAAACAGGAATTAATTTACCTCATATCAATAATCTCAATATCCTCAGGGTACTGGGATTTGTTAAACTTGAATAAATTATCGGGAAATGTCATTCCCGACTTATATTCAGTTACTTCAAACGTATAATCAACACCCGATTTGCCGGATGTTTTTATATAGAACATTTCATTTGTTGCTTTGTTTATTTTTATTCTTATTATTGAATACGGGCTTGATTCCGTATCTTCAGGATATAAGTCAATAACATAATATTTAACGTTATTTATTGTCTCTTCGCCTATAAGTAAGTATTTATATCCGTTTTTGTAAACATTAAATAATTTCGGAGGGTTAAAAACAGATACTTCGCTTGTATCAACTGTTCCTATCGTAAGTTCTTCGTCAACTTTATTATAAGTCCAAACGGCAGTGCCGTCAGAGATTATTTCTATATCCGGAATTATTGCTTTAAATTTCTTTCCTTCCAGAAAAATATATGCTTTTTGTGAATCGTGATAGCCGTTTTGTCTGTTTTCGGTAGTATATGTAAATTTTATTCTGATACCTTTACTTTCCGAAACTTTTTTTGAAACCTTATCAAGTATCTTTTTAGCGGCAGGGTCTTTTGTTAGTTCTACCTGCGAGTAACCGGCAGAAAAAAACATACCCGACAGTATTAATAATATTTGGAGCTTTTTCATAATTCAGATTTTAAGACAGTCCCGCAAAAAGCATACCGACAAATTTTATTTTTCGGAAATTACGGCAAAGAATCTAATAATTCCTGAAGTGAATATTCATCGGCAATATAAACATCTCTGGCTTTACTCCCTTTTGAAGGACCGACGATCCCGGCTGCTTCAAGCTGATCAACAATTCTGCCTGCTCGGTTATATCCTATGGACAGTTTTCTTTGAACCAAAGACGTTGAACCTTGCTGATTCATTACAATTATTCTTGCGGCATCTTCAAACAGTTCGTCTCTGTTGTTTAGGTCAACTGCTCCCGGAATATCGTCTTCATCTGTTTCAGGTTCGGGCAACAGGAACGGCATAGTGTAGGATTGTTGCTTTTCTATGTATTCGGTTATTTTGTCAAGTTCGGGAGTGTCAATAAATGCACATTGCAGTCGTATCGTATCGCTGCCTTGTGTTATAAGCATATCGCCTCGTCCTATAAGCCGATTTGCTCCCGGGCTGTCAAGTATGGTTCTGGAGTCAATCATAGAGGCAACTCTGAATGCTATTCTTGCCGGGAAATTTGCTTTAATTACACCTGTTATTATATTAGTTGAAGGGCGTTGTGTGGCAACAATTAAGTGTATTCCGATAGCTCGTGCCAATTGTGCAAGGCGTGCAATCGGAAGTTCAATTTCTTTTCCTGCGGTCATAATTAAATCAGCAAACTCGTCAATTACCAAAACAATATAAGGTAGATATTTATGACCTTTTTCAGGGTTTAATTGCCTTGAAACAAATTTAGCGTTGTATTCTTTAATGTTTTTACACTTGGCTTTTTTCAGCAACTGATATCGGTTATCCATTTCAACATTCAAAGAGTTAATTGTATGGATTACCTTTTGATTGTCTGTAATTATAGGCTCTTCGGCATCGGGCAATGTTGCAAGGTAGTGATTTTCCAAGCGTTCATACATAGTTAGTTCAACCTTTTTCGGGTCAACCATGACAAGTTTTAATTGTGCAGGATGCTTTTTGTAAAGCAGTGAAGCAATCATAGCATTGAGACCTACGGATTTTCCTTGTCCGGTAGCACCTGCAACTAAAATATGCGGCATTTTTGCCAAGTCAAAAACAAATGATTCGTTAGATATTGTTTTTCCCAAAGCAATGGGCAGTTCCATTTTTGTGTCTTGAAATGCGGCAGATTTAACTACGGATTTAAAAGAAACAATATCCGGTTTTTCATTAGGGACTTCGATGCCTACGGTTCCTCTGCCGGGCATTGGTGCTATGATACGAATGCCGTGTGCGGCTAAACTTAATGCTATGTCGTCTTCAAGATTTTTTATTTTTGAAATCCTTACACCCGGGGCAGGTACAATTTCATAAAGTGTAAGTGTAGGACCTATTGTAGCTTTAATTTTTATTATTTCAATTTTGTAGTGTCTGAGGGTTTCTACTATCCTGTTTTTATTTTTCAGGAGTTCCTCTTTTGTTACTTCCGGGTTTCCGGCTTGGTGGTCTTCAAGGAGGTCAACGGGAGGTAATTTAAAGTTCTCTAAATCTAAGGTGGGATCATAATTTATCGTTGGCCTGTTACTTATTTTTTCCGATATTATATCTTGATTTTCGGTTACGTCTAAAACTAAACGACCGACATTTATCTTTCTGATTTCTGTTTCGGAATGTTCTTTTATGTTGTCTGCTTGTTTATCTGTCTCTTGTTCTTCAGGATTATTGGTGTGTTCTATTTCGAAACCGTAATCGCTTTCTATTTCTTTCCCGTCGTCCGTTAATTTGTAGTTTCTTTTTTTTGTAATTTCAAAATTTTCAGTTTCCTCTTCTAAATCGATAATTACCACTTTTTCATTACCGGTACTTTTCGCTTCTGTTTTTTCTTTTCTGACAGTATCTTTTTCCGGGACATGTTTATTTTGCTCTTCAAAGTTTGTTGTGTCGTCAGTTTTAAAAAAGTCGTTTATTTTTATTTTGGGTAATTTAAAATCC
The DNA here is from genome assembly GCA_947311125.1 of uncultured Chlorobiota bacterium. Taxonomy (GTDB): domain Bacteria; phylum Bacteroidota; class Bacteroidia; order Bacteroidales; family JAADGE01; genus JAADGE01. The sequence continues at coordinate 562 of CAMZKI010000239.1, read as the reverse complement.
TTTGGTTTTATTTTTTCGACAAGGTTATCAGAAAAGTTTTTGATTTTATGTGTAAAATTTTCGGTTGTCAACATTAAGAAACCGAAAAAGCTGATTATAATAACTGTTATTTCTCCGAAAACACCCAAAAATGATTTTAGCCATAAATGGATATCATATCCGAATTTTCCGCCGAGAACGGGATGCTGATTTCCGAAAATAAGAGAAACTGTTATTGACAGCCAGAAGACCCAGAAAACAGTGTTTTTTACAAAAGGCAAAAGACTTTTATTGTAAAAACTCAGAAGTTTTAATCCTGTTATGAAAAACAAGCCTGCAAATAAATATGATGCAATACCGAACCACTGATAAATGAATAAATCTGAAAAGAACAGTCCGACTTTACCTACAGCATTTTCAGTATTTACGCTTGAATTAAAGATATAGTCAAACCAGCCTAAATCCAGAATATCTTGGTCTTGTTCCCAAGTCTTGAGAAATGAAGAAAAAGAAATAATGAACAGAACGGATAAAAGAATAAAAAGCATTCCCCACCAAGTTCGAAATTTTCTGTCATTTAGTT
>CAMZKI010000238.1 GCA_947311125.1 uncultured Chlorobiota bacterium | reverse complement strand
TATTTATACATACATTTGCAAAGTAAAATAATAATTAAATTTTAATAAAAATATATAGAATGAAAAAACCGGGTTGGTAATAATGTGTCTTAAATTGGTCTATTATTGTTATATCCCATTCGTCACGGTCTAAGGCTTTTCTCATTTTGTTTGCCATAATTGTTCCGCCTGTTCCGGCTCCGAGTATTACTAGTTTTTTCATTCTATATATTTTTATTAAAATTTAATTATTATTTTACTTTGCAAATGTATGTATAAATAAGTATATAAAGATAATTAGATGTAATTTTAAGAACATAAATAACATTGTTTAATATCAAAAAAAGTTATGTTTTTAAGTAAAATGTTTTATATTTGCCCAAAATATTTCAACGTATGGCAAAAATCTCAAAACCTCAAAGCTGTCTGCAATGTCCTTATAAATGGAAATATTTAAATTTACTGAAAGATAAAGACATTGAATCAATACAAAACAATTGTACTATCATTAATTTTAAGAAAGGGGAAAATATTTGCAAGCAAGGCACCGATGCTACCCATGCATTATATTTGGCAAAAGGAACTGTTAAATTATATATCGAAGGCAAAAAAAATCTTATTCTTAAATTGATTAAAGCCGGAGAATATATTGATTTGCAAACATTGTTCGGCGACAAGACTTACAAATATTCTGTAGCTGCAATGAATGATACAATGGTTTGTATGATTAACTCAGACCATTTAAGAGGTTTGGCAAAAAAGAATCCTGCATATCTTTTTGATCTTACCAAAACAATAAGTGATTCCGGCAACTATTTCTACAAAAAAATAAATGATATAAGCCGAAAACAGTTGAGAGGCAGACTTGCTGATACGTTAATTTATCTTGCAGAAGAAATTTATAACACGCAGGAATTCGACTTAGGTATGACACGTAAGGAATTGGCAGAACTTTCTTCTATGTCAATGGAAAATGCAGTAAGAATTTTATCTGAATTTAAAGCAGACGGAGTTTTAGAAATTAAAGGCAAAAGAATTAAAATACTTAAGTATGATATTTTAAAAAAATTTAGCGACTTAGGATAAAAAAGTCGCAAATTTAAAATCTGCGACTTTCAAAAAAACAGGTATTGAAAAAATTATTGATTTCTCAAATAAAGTAAAGTAACATTTCCGGTTTCTTTAAACATATTTCCGTCTTCAAATTTTCCGGAACATTCCCAAACATAAACATCCGAAGGTGCGGGCATATTATTATAAAAACCGTTCCATCCTATGTTTATATCGTTACTTTCAAAAACTACGGCTCCGTATTTATTATATATTGTCAGTTTGTAATCGGAAACACTTTCATTTATAATCGGGTAAAAAACTGTATTCGGATAAGGATTATTTTTCCAGTAGCCGTTATTTTGTCCGCTTTTGTCAGGACTGAAAGCCGTAGGAAACACTACCTTATATCTTGAATCTTGTATTAAAAGATTGTTTATATATGCCGTGTCTGAACATTTGTCATCGTTTATACAAATCAGAGACACCCTGTAAAGCCCCTCATTGTCAAAGATATGCGAAGGGTTTGTAAAACTTGATGTATTATCGTCACCGAAATTCCATATACTTTCGGTGAAATTCCTGCTTGTATTTACAAAATTAATTTCATCTCCCGTAAAATATTTTTTTGATTTTCCCTGTATCTCAAAACCGGCATTAGGTTTAGGCAAAACCGTTATTATTTTCGTTTCAAAATCAGAAAAACTGCCGGACGTTACGGTTAAAGTAACTTTATATTTTCCGGCAGTATCAAATACAAGAGTCGGATTTTTTTCAGAAGATATTTTTCCGTTACCGAAATCCCAAAAATAAGAATCGCAATTTTCGGATAAATTTATGAACTTAATTACAGCTGGTTCACATGCTTTTTCTGTATTTACGGAAAACACGCAATGAGGCTCGGCTAATTTCACAGTTAATTGTTCCTCATTGTTTAATTTTGAAATTGTGTTGTTTTTTTCCGGATAGATACCGGCAACATTAACATCATCTTCGACTAATCCTTTTGTATTTTTATTTTCTGATTTTTTGTTTTTACTGTTATTTGTTATCGATTTTTCTGTATTTTCTTTCTCAGGATATGTTTTTATATCAGATACAATAGCCTTTATATTATTATTTCTCGGTTGTTGTATTACTAAACTGTTATTTTCTGCAGGGCTTATATTTGTAACCGGTTTTTCGTTATTTCCGGTCATTAATAAAATTAATGAGGTTGAAATAACCGCAACTGTAAGAATATTCCAAAGATTAAGACTTAACGGTTTGTAGTGTAAAAAACGCTTTAAGAACATTCTCTTTCTTATGTTATGCCAAACAGAATCGGAGGGCTTTTTTTCGAAATCTCCGAGTTGTTCTCTGAAAATCTTTTCTATGTCATCTTTCTTTATCATTTTTCGCTTTTCATTTTAATTTTTGATATGACTTCAAGTTTTTGTCTTATTTTTTCTTTTGCTCTTAAATATTGAGATTTCGACGTATTATGGCTTATGCCCAGCATATCTGCAATTTCTTTATGTTTATAGCCTTCTATTGCATACAAATTAAATATTATCCTGTAACCTTCGGGCAGTGAGTTTATCACACTCATTAATTCATCCTTTGTAAAAGATTCGTTACCGAAAGTATAGTTTTCACTGTCGGTAACGAATCTTTTACAAAGGATGAATTAATGAGTGTGATAAACTCACTGCCCGAAGGTTACAGGATAATATTTAATTTGTATGCAATAGAAGGCTATAAACATAAAGAAATTGCAGATATGC
>CAMZKI010000237.1 GCA_947311125.1 uncultured Chlorobiota bacterium | reverse complement strand
TGCCGGTTTTTATATTCGCTTTTTTTGTAAATCTCCGGGTTTATAAATTCGTTATATGCAGAAATAAAATTACCCAAAGATTTGTAATTGTAATATATTTTTTCCGAATATTGTTTTGAAAAATCGTCATATCGTATGAGATATTTTTTGAAAACATCATGCAAGTTATAAACCCGGAGATTTACAAAAAAAGCGAATATAAAAACCGGCAATCTTTCAATTATTTATTAAGCATAATGCCGTATAATTTCGGAAAATCTTTTCGCAGTTCAGATATAATTCTCAACGGTTTTCGGATTTTTGACATTAAACTTTCCGCTAAAAATAAATTTTCACGCTCATTTTCATTGCTTACGTCGGCAGCTTTCGGATTAAATAATTATATATCAGATTGGATGGCATTTAATTATTTATCATATTCGCTTGAAGAGGAAGCAGAAATATTGGCTTATGAATCTCCGAAATTTGACATCTTTTTTTGCATAGGAGGAACTGTCTCATACAACTATAAATTAAGTGAAAATATCAATCCCTTTTCTTCTGTTTTTAAGAAATACTATATCAGTCCGTATTCTTCAAAAATAAATCTCGATTTTGTCATCGACCTTAAAAATCATTTTCGTTTTTTTATCGGATACAATATATTTAACATAAGTATAACAGAACAACAAGTTATGTCAAAACTCGTTTTTCTGAAATCAAAAGTTCAAGGGTTAAATTTAGGGATTTCATTTAAGTATAGAAAATATTAGCATATGAAAATTAATAAAAGCGGAGCAAAATTCTCGGCAATCGTAAAAATCGGCGAAGATTTGCACAAAGAAAGCAGCATAACGGGAAAAGAATTTCTTTATCTTAACAGAGGTATAAACAGGGTTATAAATATAGATTTATCCGAAATTATCCCTATGATTAATTTTAATTCCGACGCTTTGCAATACTATCCGCACTCAAAAGGAATGCTTTCGCTGCGAAAAGCAATAAACAAAGAGTTTTTTGCCGATAAAACTTACGATGATAATATTTATGTTACTTCCGGCGGAATGAACGCTCTTTTTCTTGTTTTTCAAACTCTTGACACAAAAAATGTTTATACACAGTCTTTTTACTGGGGTGCTTATACAAATGCTCTGAAAATAAGCGGAAAAAATCAACTTTTTTATGATGACATCAAATCTCTTAAAAAAATCAGTGAAAAATTTAACAATTCGGCAATTATAATTTGCGACCCTAACAATCCTACGGGAGCCAAAGCTGATGATAATGAGATTTTTGAAGTTTTGGACTTGTTTGCTGAACAAAATACAACCGTAATTTGGGACGGACCTTACAGAAGATTATTTTATGACCAAACAGATAACTTATATCAAAAACTGCTTAGTTACGAAAATGTAATTATTACCGAAAGTTTCAGCAAATCAATAGGTTTAAGCGGGCAACGCATAGGTTTTATGCATTGTAAAAATGAAGAATTTAATAAAGAATTTGCAATAAGGTTATTATATTCCGGCAACGGAATAAATTCATTTGCTCAAATTTTAACAGAAAAAATTTTAATGACTCCCGAAGGGAAAAAAGCCGCCGAAAATTTCAAAAAACATACTGTAAACGATATAACCGCCAACATAAAACTTTTGAAAAACAAAGGAATGCTTGCCGAAGAGTTTTATGATAACGAAACTCCTGTCGGTATATTTGTTATAGTAAATAAATCTTATGAAGAATTAAAAGCAAAAAATATAGGCAGTGTTCCGTTAAATTATTTTACAAAAAGAACTGATTTTAAAGTTGAAAATTATTCAAGAATTTGTGTTTCGGTTCCTGAAAAAGATTTTAAAATATTTTTTGATAAATTCTAATCTTTTCGTTCCGATCGTTTTCTTTCGTGTTCGTTCAAAATAATCTTTCTTAAACGAATTGATTTCGGAGTTACCTCAATATACTCATCCTGTTTAATATATTCCATACATTGTTCGAGCGAAAATTTTACGGCGGGAGCAATTGAAGTTTTATCATCAGAGCCTGAAGCACGCATATTTGTCAGTTTTTTTGTTTTCGTAATATTAACTAAAATATCATCTTCGCGTGTATTTTCTCCTATTACCTGTCCGGCATAAACCTCTTCGCCCGGATCAACAAAAAATCGTCCTCTGTCCTGCAATTTATCAATTGCGTAAGGAATTGCAGTTCCTGTATGCATAGAAATCAAAGAGCCTTTTTTGCGGGTTTCAATGTCTCCTTTCCAAGGTTCGTAAGCTAAAAAACGGTGAGCCGTTATCGCTTCCCCTTCACTTACCGTTAAAACAGCATTTGCCATACCTATAAGCCCTCTTGCCGGAATAGAAAACTCAAGATGCATCCTTTCGTTTTTATTTTCCATTTTCTGAATTTCTCCTTTTCTGCGAGTTACTATTTCTATTACTTTTCCTGAGAACTCTTCCGGAACTTGTATTGTAAGCAATTCTACCGGCTCGTGCTTTATTCCGTCAATTTCTTTAATCAAAACCTGCGGCTGTCCTAATTGAAACTCGTATCCCTCCCTACGCATAGTTTCTACTAATATTGACAAGTGTAAAATACCTCTTCCGTAAACGATAAATTTATCGGCAGAATCAGTTTCTTCTACACGAAGAGCCAAGTTTTTCTCAATTTCTTTAAATAAGCGGTCTCTGAGATGACGAGATGTTACAAATTTTCCTTCCTTTCCGAAAAAAGGCGAGTTGTTTATAGTAAAAAGCATACTCATTGTAGGCTCGTCAACTTTCAGGAATTTTAATCCTTCAGGAGCTTCCGCATCGGAGAAAGTATCTCCTATTTCAAAATCTTCGGGTCCGAGAATTGCACAAATTTCACCTGTTTCAAGTTTTGATTGCTTAATTTTTTCTTTTCCCAAGCCTTCAAATCTGTATAATTCTTTTACTTCTGATTTTTCAATTTTTCCGTCTTTTTTAACAACCGATATTTTTTGCCCGGGTTCAACACTTCCTCTTGTTATTCTTCCTACGGCAATCCTTCCGAGATATGAAGAATAATCTAAAGAGGTTACCTGCATTTGAAATGTTCCTTCTTTTTTTTCGGGAGCCGGAATGTGCTCTATTATTACATCCAATAAATAGCTTACGTCTTTTGTCGGCTTTTTCCAATCGTCAGACATCCACCCTTGCTTGGAAGAACCGTAAACAACGGGGAAATCCAATTGGTCTTCCGTTGCGTTTAAACTGAACATTAAGTCAAAAACGTCTTCATAAACCTCTTCCGGTGTGCAATTCGGTTTATCAACTTTATTAATAACAACGACAGGTTTTAATCCCAGTTCTATAGCTTTTTGAAGAACAAACCTTGTTTGCGGCATAGGACCTTCAAATGCATCTACAAGCAGCAATACGCCGTCTGCCATATTTAATACCCGTTCTACCTCTCCTCCGAAGTCTGAGTGTCCGGGAGTGTCTATAATATTAATTTTAATGCCTTTATATCTTACAGAGACATTTTTAGAAAGAATTGTTATTCCTCGCTCTCTTTCCAAATCATTAGAGTCAAGTATTAAATCTTTTACATCCTGATTGTCTCTGAAAAGCTTCACCTGATGTAATATTCTGTCAACCAAGGTTGTTTTTCCGTGGTCAACGTGTGCAATAATTGCTATATTTCTTAAGTTTTGCATTATTTTATTTTCCGGTTTAAAAAGTCTGCAAATGTAAGACTTGAAATGACACAAACAAAAAAAGAGACCGTAAAGTCCCTTTTTTATTTTAAGTTATTAAAATAAAAGTGTTATTCTAATATTTCAATCCACCCGAAAATATCGTCTTCATCTCCGGTTTGAATTGCCTGCAGTTTTTTGTACAATTCAGTTGAGATTTTACCGGGTGCATTTTTAAATTCGTAGGTTTTTCCCGTAACGTCATCCACTATTTTACCTATAGGAGAAATAACTGCTGCCGTTCCGCAGGCTCCGGCTTCTTCAAATGTTTCCAGTTCTTCTAACTCTACTTTTCTTATTTCCGTTTTCATACCCATATGTTCCGCTAAAGTTATCAGACTTTTATTTGTTATTGAGGGCAATATTGAATCTGATTTGGGTGTTATGTATGTGTTATTTTTTATTCCGAAGAAATTTGCGGGTCCGCACTCATCAATATATTTTTTTTCTTTGGCATCAAGGTATAAAACACTTGCATATCCTTCGTTATGAGCCTTTTCCATAGACGTTAAACTTGCTGCATAATTGCCTCCGACCTTATATTTTCCGGTGCCGAGAGGTGCTGCTCTGTCATATTCTCTGGTTACAAGCATTGATACCGGTTTAAAACCTTCTTTAAAATACGGGCCTACGGGAGTTACAAAAATTATAAAAACATATTCGTCTGCAGGTTTTACGCCTACCTGAGCACCTGTTCCGAATAAAACGGGTCTTATATACAAAGATGCTCCTGTCCCGTAAGGAGGTATAAAACGTTGATTTTTCCTTATAACCTTTTTTATCATTTTTTTAAACAGTTCGACAGGAGGTGCTGCCATCAAAATCCCTTTTGCCGAATCTTGCAGTCTTTTTGCATTATCTTCCCACCTGAAAAGTCTTACTTTTCCGTCTTTCCCTTTAAATGCTTTAAGCCCTTCAAAAGCTTCTTGCCCGTAATGTAAGGCCGTTGCCGCTATATGAACGGGAATATATTCTGACGATGAGACTTCGATTTTACCCCATTCGCCGTTTTTGTAATAACATCTTACATTATAATCCGCTTTAATATATCCGAAAGACAAATCTTTCCAATTTATATTTTCCATATTTTATGTTTTTTAAATTTTAACTGCTCAAAGATAAAAATTTTGAATGTTTTGTTTTATGTTATAAAACAAAAAGGTTCTGCTTTCACAAAACCTTTTCGTTTATTTTAATCGTCTTCCGTTATCAAAGATTTAATTCTTTTTATTTGTTCTTCTTTATTAACAGTTCGCATTCGCCTTGCTGTTTCCGTAAAATATTGATGAGCGGTTAAGAATTTAACCTGCAGCTTATTCCAGTCGTTGAAAGAACCTATAAGCCCCTGAACTTTCAGTTCTTGGTACAAGGCATCCGAAACGGGAACCATATCTCGTCTTCCTAGATAATCTAAATCGGCATCGGCAATTATTTTCTGAAGCAGTGTTTTTGGTTGCGGAGGAAGTTTTGTTGCCATTATAATTCCTTTAATGGTCTCTATTTGCTCTTTGTCATACCCGAATTTCGGCAAAACCTCTCCTGCTATTTCACAACTTCTTTCTTCATGATTAACGGCACCGTCAACCTGACCGAAATCATGAAATAAAGCAGCTGTTTTGAGAAGTAACATTTCTTCTTCCGAAACTCCTTCTCCGTACCCTATAATTTCCACTCCAATAGTGACGTCAATCGTATGTTTATAGTTGTGATAATATAAATGTTTAGGCAGTTCTCTTTCCAGTCTGTCCAGAACATAATCGTTCAAATCTTCAAATTTTATTATCTGAAACTTTGTTCTGAAAGCTTTATTCGGCATTTTTCCTTTCCCGTCAACGGATAAATCCGGGCGGTATCCCTTCACTATATACACCGGAACATCTCCTTTATACTTTACAGGCATTTTTAACCTGAATTCACAAGCAAAGAAATCTTTAATAAACTCATATGTCATACCTGACACACTTATTTCAGACGGATTACAAACTGATTCTATTCTGCTTGCTATATTGGCGGTATCACCCTTTATGTCGTAAGATATTTTCTTTTTACCGGAAATTACGGCTGTAACGGGTCCTGTATGAACTCCGAAGGTTAAATCCCATATTTTCCTGTTGTTTTTCTTTGACTCTTCTTGAAGGTGTTTTAAATACTCCTGCATTTCTAAAGCCGCCATTATGACTTCTATAGGATTTGTTCTGTTTTTTTTCGGAATACCGCCGGCACACATATATGTATCTCCTATTGACTTAACTTTTTGCAGGTTATTTCTTTCTACCACCTCATCAAACTTAAAAAAGAAGCTGTCAAGTTCGTCTATTAAAGCTTCGGCATTTTGTTCTCCGGAAAGCTGGGTAAAACCTTTTATATCGGAAAACATCACGGTAACCATTTTGTATCTTAACGAAGATGTTTTTTTCTCTTTCCTGTTCAGTTGTTTTTTTGCATCGGCAGGCAAAAAAGACAGCATTTCTTTTTGTTTGTCATTTTCTTCTATAAGTTGCTCATTCTGCTCTGCAAGTTCTGAGTTTAACTTTTCAAGAGCTTCTATTCGTTCTTTTAAAACATTAATTTCATTTTCAAGTTTTTTTATATCTTTATTTTCGCTCATTGATAAAATTTTAACTGTTTTTTTGAATCGTAAAATTAATTAAAAAAAGAATATTATTTCTATTTTATCTTCTTATTATTTCTATTTTTTGATTAATCATTAAATTTCTTGATTAATCAAAAAATAATTATTAAATTTGAAGATTGATACCTCAACACTTTTTATATTATGGATAACAACAGGCCTATTATAATTCCTTGGGATTTTTCTGAACTTTCTGAATATGCATTGCAACATGCTGAAAAACTAGCAAAAAGATTAAATTGTAATATCTTATTACTGCATATTGTAAAAAAAAGTTCGGAAATTGAGAATGCAACGGTAAAAATGACATCTGCTGTCAGACAATATGAAAAAGATTACGGCATTAAACCGAAATTTGCCGTAAAAGAAGGAAGTATCTTCACAGATATTAACAAGTTAATTGAAGAAGAAAATGCTCTTTTTGCCATTATGGGAACACACGGAATTAAAGGTATGCAAAAATTTACGGGCAGTTGGGCTTTAAAAGTTATTGTCGGTTCGGAAGCACCCTTTATTGTCGTTCAGGATTCGCCCAAATCCGGCGAACTCAGCAATATCGTTTTTCCCGTAGATTATAAATTTTCAGAAAAAGAAAAGTTAGTATGGGCAGACTTTCTTTTTAAATATTTTAAAAGTAAAATACACCTGTGTTATATAGAATATTCAGACCCTTTATTTAAGAAAAAGGTTAATTCTAATATAATTACGGCAAAAAGGTTTTTATCTGACAAAGGCGTAAGTTATAATATTATTAAACTGGACGGAAAAAATCTTTATGATGAAACCGTAAAATATGCAGAAGAAATAAATGCTGATTTAATAATGATTACAACTACAAAAAATATTAGTTTGCATGATTATATGCTCGGTGCTTCGGAGCAGAAAATGATAGCGAACGAAAAGAAAATACCGATAATGACTATAAATCCCAGAACAGATTTAACAAAGTTTAAAGGTTTTAATTAATTGTTACGTAAACAATCAAAAGTAAAAAGTAAACAGTTTTATTTCAGCATTGTATCAACACAAAAACAATGCATATAGTTTAATATCTCTTTAAGAAAGTTTTATTTTTGACATTAAAATAACTGCAGAACTTACAAATATCACAACAGATACAGAACTTGCAGGCATAAGTATTGCCGCAATTATCGGAGACAACTGTCCGGTTACGGCAAAATAAAGTCCCGCAATATTATATAAAAAAGAAATTAACAAGCTTGCTCTGACAATTTTCATAGAAGTTTTGGAAAAGCCAATAAACTTATTCAAATATTTAAACTTCTCTGCCTCCAAAATAGCATCACAAGCAGGAGAGAAGTGATAAATATCATCGGCAACGGAAATACCTACATCTGCTTCATTTAATGCTCCGGCATCGTTTAAACCGTCTCCTGCCATTAAGACTTTTTTCCCTTCAGCTTTCAGTTTTTTTATATAGTTAAGTTTATCTGCGGGTGATTTATTAAAATTTAGTTTATCTTCATCTTTAAACAATTTCAGCAAGTTATCCTTTTCGGCATCAGTATCACCTGATATCAAATGTAATTCATAGTCTTTTCTCAGGCTGCTGATAATTTCCGATAATCCTTCTCTGTATCTGTTCTCAACGGTAAAATAGCCTTTCGGAACATCATTTACAGAAACATAGACGCTTGTTTGTTTTGCTTTTCCTGAATCGTTTCCGTAAATAAATTCATATGATCCGACTTTTATTTTAGTATCTTCATAAATACCTATAACTCCTCTTGCCGGAAGTTCTCTGAAATCTTTAATTTTTTCATGATAATATTTCTTTAAATGTTCGTAAACAGCCGAACTCATAGGATGTGTGGAGTGTCTTGTAACAGACTTTATTAAAGAAAGTTCCTTATATGAAAGTTTTTCTCCGAAGTAACTTACTTTAAGTCCGTCAGACTTTGTAATGGTTCCGGTTTTATCAAAAACTATTGTATCTGTTTTTGACAGTTTTTCAACAACATCGGTTCTTTTCAGGTAAAATCCCCTTTTTCCGAAAACTCCCATAGTCGTTCCGTAAGTAAACGGCAGAGAGAGAGCCAAAGCACAAGGACAGGCAACTATCAAAACAGAAGTAAAAACCAGCAAAGCCTCTTTTGTATCAATAAACAACCATATAATACCTGCTGTAACGGCTATTAATATAACTGCAACCGTAAAATACTTGCTTATATTATCAATAAGTGTAGAATAACTTTTTTCTTTAATTTTGTCTTTATTATCCTGATTCCATAATTTTGTAAGTTTACTTTGCAAAACTTCTGTTGTAACTTCCATTTCCAATGCTTCCCCTACTTGCCTGCCTCCGGCATAGACAGTATCTCCGATATTTTTCTTGACAGGCTGAGACTCTCCGGTAACAAAACTGTAATCAATATACGCATCTCCTTTTAAAAGTCTTGAATCTGCAGGAATTAGTTCCTGATTACGAATAAGTATTTTCTGACCGGGTTTTAAATTTTCAAGTAAAACACTATCCTCTTTTCCGTTTTCCAAAACGGTAACAGCTATAGGAAAATAAGATTTATAATCCCGTTCAAAAGATAAAGCTCTGTAGGTTCTGTTTTGATACCATTTTCCGATAAGCAAAAAAAGACAAAACCGGTAAGAGAATCCATATAACCCGAGCCTGAATGGCTTAAAATTTCATAAGCACTTTCAAGAAATATAGCAAGCATTCCTATTGCAACAGGCAGGTCAATATTTATAATTCTGTTAAAAAGATTTTTAAATGCTGATTTTATATAATCGCTGCCGCTGTATGAAATTACCGGTATTGCAAAAAGCAGATTGAGTATTCCGAAAAGAAATTTATATTTTTGTTCTAATCCGAAACTACCTTGTATATATTCCGGGAAACTTAAAAGCATAGTATTTCCGAAAGCAAATCCGGCAACACCTATTTTTTTCAAAAGTTTTTTTCCCTCTTCTTTTTGTTTGTCATATTCACTCTTTTTTTCAAGATTTATATGCGGAATATAATGAATCGAAGACAAAAGTTCAACAAGTTGTCTCAAGGTTATCTCTTTTTCATTAAAGGTTACCGAAACTTCTTTCTTTACAAAGTTCACCATTGAACTTGATATTCCTTTATTGAGAGTGTTCAAATTTTCAAGCAGCCAGATACATGAAGCACAATGTATTGACGGAATAAAAAAAGTAACTTTTACCATATCTCCTTCCCGAAATTCATAAATTTTCTCTTTTACTTCTTCTTTGTCAAGATAGGCATATTTATCATCAAAATCATTAATATCAACTTTAATTCCGGGAGTATCTTCTATTTCGTAGTAGGAATATAGATTGTTTTTATTTAAAAGTTGATATACTGTTTTACACCCGTTACAACAAAACGGTTTATTTTGATACATAATCGGATGTCTTCCGCAATCCTCTCCGCAGTGAACACAAATATCTCCCATATTTTTTTAAACTGATAAAAGTATGAAAAAATACTTTAAACCGAATACCTGCAAAAGAAAAAACTTTAAATCCATAAAAAAAGATACTTATATACTTAATGTAACGCAGTATTTGTAAAATAAATAAAAACAGATAAATTTGTTTTCTTAAAATTTACGGAATGATACAAAAACTGAAAAATCTTGAGAAAAAGGCGATGTTGCTGGAACCTGAGTTTGAGATACGAAATAAGTGGATTAGCAAAATTGAAGAATACACAAATAATTTCTTGGATGACGGTGTAAACAATAAAACATTTACAGCTTTTACAAACAGCCAAATTGATAAAATTTCATTCGACATATCCGAAAATCCGGAAAGTATAGAAAGTGTTTTGAAAGAACTTGAAATCAAAGTAGATATTCCCGGTTTAAATCCGGCTTCGGGCGGACATTTGGGTTACATCCCCGGGGGAGGTGTTTACACTACCGCTCTCGGCGATTATCTTGCTGCCGTTTTTAACAAATATGCCGGCATCTATTATGCAGGACCCGGTGTCGTTAAGCTTGAGAACTCTATGATTCGTTGGATGTGCAGAATTACGGGTTTCCCCATAACGGCACTCGGAAACTTAACATCCGGCGGCTCCGTTGCTACTCTTATTGCTGTTGCCACTGCCAGAGACGCAAAAAACATAACAAGTAAAAACATTTATAAGTCAGTAATATATTTAACGGAACAAGCTCATCATTCTGTTAAAAAGGCAATCAGAATAACAGGTTTGGGAGAAGCAATCATCCGTTATATTCCTTTAACTGAAAATTTCAAAATGAACTCGACAGAACTGAAAAAACAAATTCAAAAAGACATATCTGCCGGGCTCAACCCTTTTTTAATCATTGCTTCTGCCGGGACAACTGATACCGGAGCAATAGACCCGCTGAATGAAATAGCCGATATTGCCGCAAATCACAATTTATGGATGCATACCGATGCTGCATACGGAGGTTTTTTTATTTTACTCAATTCTGAAAAAGAAAAATTCAAAGGCATTGAAAAGTCAGACTCTGTTACAATTGATCCGCACAAAGGACTGTTTTTATCTTACGGTTTGGGAGCGGTATTAATAAAAGACGTAAATGCTTTAAATCAAACACATAAATATCAGGCAAACTATATGCAGGATAAAATTGAAACAATTTCAGAACCTTCTCCGGCAGATTTATCTCCTGAACTTACAAAACATTTTCGAGGATTAAGAATGTGGATTTCTTTAAAGCTTTTCGGGCTTTCTCCGTTTAAAGCCGCATTGGAAGAAAAACTGTTATTAACTCGCTACTTTTATGAAAAAATTCAAAAAATCGGCTTTGAAGTCGGCCCTTTTCCCGATTTATCAGTAATGATATATAGGTATGTTCCGAAAAATAAAGACGCTGATGCTTTTAACTTGAATATCGTTGAGGAAGTTAAAAAAGACGGAAAAGTTTTTATTTCTTCAACCGTAATAAATGAAAAAGTTTGGCTGCGACTTGCCGTTTTAAGTTTCAGAACACATAAAAGCACGATTGATTACACTTTAAATTTATTAAAGAAAATTATTGCAGGAAACTCTTAATTTTTTATTTTTTTAACGGAAGAAGACAAAACGATGTTATTTCTTTTTCAAAAAAGTGTATCTTTGTGAGTTACACAATAAAAAATCACTTGAAAAAATGAAACGACTCACAACCCTTATTTTGTTAATCGCATCACTTATTGCAAATGCCCAAAAAACACAGGAGCAAGCATATCAAGCTGAAAATGCGGGCTATTTCATAAATCCTGTCGAAACTCCTTTCGGAATTGTATTCTCGGATAACTATGCCTCAAAAATTTATCTTCTGAACGAAGGTAAGGTTGAAACATTAGTTGCGTCTCCGGGTTGCGGAAGATATTTTTCTGTTTCCGAAAACGGGAAATACATATCTTTCAAGTCCATAAATAAAGAAGGAAAGCAAGCACCTGCATATTACGATTTGGAAAAAAGAAAAGCTGCTTTAATTTCCGAATATTCCGAAAAAGCAAACCAACTGACTTTTAATGCCTATTTAAACCTTTCAAAAATTTTAAATATAAATGTCGGAAACTCAAACCTGACACCTGTTTCTCCCGACGGAAAATATATTGTTTATGACGTTAATCAAGAATATTTTATTGTTAAAGATATTAAAACAGGAACAGAAATAAAACTTCCGAATGATAAAAAAGGTGTTATCTATCCGAAATGGTCGCCCGACAGTAAAAAACTTTTATTTCAAAACAGAAATTACGAACTGCTTGTATATGATATTTCAATACAAAGACTGTATAAAATCGGTAAAGGCGGCGCCGGAAATTGGGATTCAAAATCAGAAAACATTGTTTATCAAATAAGTGATACGGATACAAAAAATTTTATTTTAAACAGCTCCGATATTTACATTTCTGATTATAAAGGAAAAAACAAAAGACAAATAACAAATACGCCGAATATTTACGAAATGACCCCCTCTTTCGATTTACATGGGGGAATAATTTATCAAACTTATGATAAAAGACAAATTGTAAGAGCAAAATTAAATCTTTCAAAAACAAAAATTCTTTCGCAAGCTGTCTTATTAAACAATCCGAAAAATATTAAGCCGGAATTTTATGATGTTTCAAAATTTAAACAGACAAAGTCAATCGCACATCTCACTAAAAACGTTCCTTTTATCCACCAATTATATGATGCTCCTACCGGCAGAAACGGCGGTTCGGCATGTGCCCCGACAACATCTAATATGGCTCTCGCATATTATAATCGCCTGCCTAAATGGCCTGTTGCAGCAGAAAACTATCCGTCGGTAACCGGCTCGCCGCATTATTCCGATTATTCCGGTTATGTGCTTGACAGGTATAAATACAATGAGTTTTCTTTCGATGCCTATTCTTCATCAAAAAATGCTTACGGAGGATATGCTTATATGTGGGTATCACCTTACACTTCACCCGGAGGAGGTGACGGAATGCGTAACTATCAAGAGCTTCACGATATGGCTTCCGGAAGTTATGTATGGCTCGGAAGTGCAACATATGAAAAAGCCGTTGCAGAAATAGATGCCGAATATCCCCAGCCCATATGTTCGTGGATAACGGCATCAGGACATCTTACATTAGTTGTCGGATATGTCATAGGTCAACACACTTTAATTTTTAATGACCCTTGGGGAAATAAAAACACACCCGGTTATCCTTCTTACGACGGAAAAGATGCCTATTACGACTGGCCCGGTTACAATAACGGTTATCAAAACCTTGATGCAGACGGTTCACACGGAACGGTTGCATGGACTTTAACAGCAAGAAGCTCTGAATCCGTTTATGACAATTTAACAATCCTGAATACATATTACAATCACGGATTTTATATGAATAATTCGCAAGACGGAGCAACACAAAGATATTACAGACATGTTAAAAGCACATCCGGCAGCAACGGACACATCTGGTGGACAGGCGGAGAAGGCGGAGCGTCTTCAGATATTTGTTGGGTTACTTGGACTCCGAACCTTCCTAATTCTGCATCTTATAAAGTTGAAGTATATATTCCGGCTGCCTTTACGGATGCGTATTCTTCGGCAGCAGTTACAAGTTCGGCATACTACAAAATTTTTTATGACGGAGGAAATACATCAGTTACTGTAAATCAACTTGCTAATCAAGGAACATGGGTTGATTTGGGCACTTATCAATTTACACAGGGACAAAACGGATATGTTCGCCTTGGTGATGCTGTTGCGTCCGCAGATAACGGTAAAAAAGTTCTTTTCGATGCCGTAAGATTTACTCAAATTGCCGGCTCGCCGGTAGTTTCTTCAACAAACGTAACCTGTACCGGAGCTGACGACGGAACAGCAACAGTTACAACAAGTCCCGGTCCTGCTCCGCACACTTATTTATGGTCCCCGGGCGGACAAACAACATCTTCTGTTTCAGGATTATCTGCAGGTGCATACACTGTTACGATTACTGATGCTAACTCTGTAACATACCAATCAACCGTAACCATAGATGAAGCTGCACAATTACTGTCTCTCTCTTCAAGTTCTGTTAACCCGAGTTCTTTCGGTGCAAGCGACGGCTCAATTACGGTAAATGTAAGCGGCGGTGTTCAACCTTATGCCTATTCTTGGACTCCTAATGTTTCATCAACAAATATTGCACAAAACCTCTCGGCAGGAACATATACCGTTACGGTTACCGATGCTTACGGTTGTTCAAAGCAAGAAACCGTGATACTTACCGACCCGGTTTGCACTTCTTGCTGCGTACTTTTAAGCGAAGACTTTACCGGGCAGGTTTTACCTTCCGGTTGGTCAAATATTGTTCACCCCGGAGCTGATGCCGCTTATGAGTGGAGATTTGACGACCCCGGCGGAAGATATGCAAGCGGCATTTTAAACGGTGCCGGATTTGACAGCGATTTTGCAATTTTTGATGATGATTTTTTCGGAGATAACGGAAATAAATCTGATGCAAGCATTACAACTCCGGCAATCAATTGCACCGGACGTGATGTTGTTGTATTAAAATTTTCTCATCGGTTCAGAAGTTCGACAAATGTAGCAGACGGAACGGTTCAGGTAAGTAATGACGGAAGTACTTGGAATAACATAGTAACATATAATACGACCACTGTCGGTCCGATTGTCGAAGAGTTTGATATTTCAACCTATGCAGCAAATCAAACAACTGTTTATGTCAGATTCAGGTATACGGATAACAGTAATTGGTCGAATTATTGGGCCGTGGATAATGTTGAAATTTATGCTCCTCCGGCAGGAACAAAAACAATAAGTGCAAACGGGGGGGATTATACAAACTTTACCGAAGCAATTAATGCAATAAACACTTGCGGCATAGGAACCGGAGGAATAACCTTTCTTGTTGCCGCCGATGAAGTTTTCACCGAAGACCCGCCCGTGATAACTGCAACCGGGGATGCAACAAAACCCGTTATTTTTCAAAAATCGGGGACAGGAGCAAATCCGATAATAAAAGCAACCGGAACAGCATCTTCTGATGATGCTGCAATTAAAATTGCAGGAGGAGATTATTTTACCTTTGACGGAATTGATATACAAATTGCAACCGGTTCCGCTTTAGAATACGGATATTATATTTATAATAATTCTGCGACAGACGGGGCTCAACATAACACAATTAAAAATTGTTCCGTAACACTTAACAATACAAATGAGATTTCCAAAGGGGTTTTTCAATATATCCGAACAGGAACCGTTGACCCGACAACGGCAGACGGTGCAAACTCTTTCAATCTTTATGATAATATAACAATTAAAAATGCTTATTACGGAGTTTGCTTGCACGGGTATGATTTTGCCGGGCAAGATGCTCTGTATGATGATGCCTGCGAAATAAAAAATGTTACCGTTGACGGCTACGGATTAGCGGGTGCAACGGTAAACAGAGCAACAGGAATTCAAACTTGGAGTCAAAAAAATCTTTTAATACATAACAACATTGTTAAAAACGGAGTATCCGGAGACAGAACTCTGGGCATCTATTGTGCCGGAAATAATACCGGGAGTATATATGCAAATAAAGTTTCCGGACTTTACGGAGAAGGCATCCAGGTCGTAGGTATCAGGGAATATAACTCAAATATGAATATTTATCTCAATGAAGTCTCAGATATTGAAGGAATAAAAATGGCAACCGGAATTGAGGGCTACGGCGGAACATCAACTGTTTACAATAATTTTGTTTATGATATTAAAGCACCTGCGGGAAATTCGGTAACAAACGGTTATCCTTCGGCAAGAGGTATAAGTTTCAGATATACGACAGGAACACAGTCAGTTTTCTATAACTCGGTTTATATTGCATATTACTCTTCAAATGCAGGAAATGAAAGCACTGCTTTTTACTTAGATAATTCAACGGCAGATTTAAGAAATAATATTTTTGAAAATAATACGGATGCAACAACCGGAACAAGAGCAACGGTTTTATATTTTAAAGGAAGCTCTGATTTGGCAAATCTTTCGGTTAATTCAAATAACAATTGCTACTACAACGGTGTTGCAACATCAAAATATACACTGGCTTATGATGCCGGCAATTCTGTTGAATACCTTGATTTAACTTCTTATGCGGCATCTTCACCCGGAGATGCAAATTCAATTGAAGAAAACCCGCCTTTTAAAAGCACTTCTGCTCCGTATGACCTTCACATAAACCCTAATATTTCAACGGGCATAGATAACGGCGGAACGGCAATAAGCGGATACACTGCAGATTTTGACGGCGACATAAGAGATGTCGCACCCGACATCGGTGCTGACGAATATGATACCGGCAGCCCGCTTTGCGGAACTTATACAATTGATAACACAACTGCAACAGGGGCAACAAACTTTAATAATTTTACTGATGCAATTAATGTTCTTAACGACAGAGGTATTTCTTGTTCCGTTATTTTTAATGTTACGACAGGACAAATTTTTACGGAAAATCCGCCGGAAATTATTACAAGCGGAACATCCGTAAACACTGTTATTTTTCAAAAATCAGGCACAGGAGCAAATCCGGTTATAAAACCTACGGGAACAACTTCCGATAACGATTTCGGCATATGCCTGAAAGGTGTTGACTATTATACTTTTGACGGAATTGATATTCAAATTGCAGCAGGAGATGCTTTGGAGTACGGATATTATATAACAAACAATACACCTTCAGACGGAGCACAACATAATCTTATAAAAAACTGCAATATTACGCTGAATAATGCCAATGTAAATTCTGTCGGAGTGTATCAATATGTTCAAACCGGAAATATTGACCCCGTAAATGCGGACGGAGCAAATTCGTTCAACACTTATGACAATCTAAATATTCAAAATGCTTATTTCGGAATAAAAACATACGGGTATGATGTTACAGGACAAGAAGCGTTGTATGACGATGCTACGGAAATTATGAACTGCAGCATAAGCAATTTCGGATATACAGGAACACAAGCACGAGCTGTCGGAGTCCATACCTGGAGCCAAAAAAACCTCAAAATTCATAACAATACCGTTTTTAACGGAACAACAGATTACAGAACTCTCGGCATTTATGCTGCCGGAAATAATCAGGGCGACATTTACAATAATACGGTTTACGGTTTATACGGAACCGGCTCTCAGGTTGTAGGATTAAGACAATACGAAAGCACCGTAAACTTTTATAATAATGAAGTTTATGACATTGAAGGTGTTGAAATGGCTTCAGGAATTGAAATTTACGGCGGGACATCTTACATATATAATAATTTTGTCAGAGACATACGAACGCCCGGAACAGACACATATAATTATCCGACCGCACGCGGTATATCAAACAGAAAAGGAACTGCTTATATTTACAACAATTCTGTTTTGCTTAATTATGTTTCAACGGCAACAACAAACGAAAGTGCCGGTATTTTTGTTGAAGGGTTCAGTTACGGCTCGGCAACAGCGGACATAAGAAACAACATTGTGGTAAATAAAGTCGATGTAACAACCGGAGCAATAGCTGCCGCATTATATAAATCTGCTGAATATTCAACAATATCAACAAATTCAGATAACAACTTATACTATTCGGGCACCCCGTCTGCCAAAAACTTGATTTATTACGACACAAACGTATCTGACCAAACATTGGCGGACTATAAAATACGTTGTGCAAGCTATGAACAAAATTCAATTACCGAAGATGCTCCTTTTATCAGCACAAGCGACTTACATATCCAAACTTCGGCAATATCTTATATTGACGGCGGGGCACAGGTAATCACAACCGTAACAAACGATTTTGACGGAAACGCAAGAGATGCCCTAAGTCCTGATATCGGTGCCGACGAATATGATTGCGATTATATTGTTTGGAGAGGAACAACCGACACCGACTGGGCAACCCCATCAAATTGGCAAAAGCAGCAAGTCCCTACAATAAGCGATAATGTCGTAATTCCGGATATAAGTTTGAACAGTAATAACTTTCCTGTTATTACAAGTGCAGCAGAAACTAATAATTTGACAATACAATCCGGAGCGAATTTGCAGATTAATCCGAATTTCTCGCTTACGGTAAACGGGATAATGGCCAATAATGCAGGCATATCCGGTCTTTTAATAAAATCAGATGCATCGGGAACCGGCTCTTTTATAAACTCAACAACAGGAGTTCCTGCAACGGCAGAAAGATTTTTATCCGGAACACAATGGCACTATTTGACCGCTCCGGTTATTGATGCTCCTTTAAATTTATTCAACACCAATAATTTTTATTTTTATGATGAAACAACTTCCGACAGTTGGAGCGGAGGTGTATTTTCCGGCACACCGGGATGGACAAGTTATACAAATTCCGCTCTTACAAGTATGCAGGGTTATGCTTATTATTTTAATGAAACCACCCTTAATTTCAGCGGAAATTTGCATGCGGGAACCTATACAAGTCCGCTTTTAAGTTGGACAAATACGATACAAGCCGACCAATACGAAGGTTGGCACCTGCTGGGAAATCCGTATCCGTCAGCCGTTGATTTTTCTCAAACAAACATTGATGCCGGGAACATTACGCTTACAAATCTTGATAATACGATTTATTTTTATGATGATATTACCGGAAACTATAAATATTACAATACAACAACCGGCGGAGTTAACGGCGGAACTCAGTTTATTCCGGCAATGCAGGGCTTTTTTGTTCACGCTTCGGTGAATAACGGGCAATTGCAATTTACGGATGCCGCAAGAGTTCACAACATAACAAATTTTTATAAAACGAAAACAAACACGGAAATTGTCCTTATTGCTTCGGGAAACAACTTTTCTGACGAAACAAAAATTATTGTTTTACCGGATGCTTCCGCCGATTTTGATACAGAATATGATGCGTATAAAATGTTTTCGGAAAACTCTATGGTCCCGTTTTTGTATTCAATTGCAGGCAATACAGAATATGCAATAAATACCGTTCCCGAAATTTCCGAAAATTTAACGATACCTCTGGGATTTTCGACACAAACAAGCGGAAATTATCAAATAAAATTGGATAACGTATCAGGAATTAACTTACCTGTTTATTTGTATGATAAACAATTAAATCTTATTCAAAATTTATCTGAAAACAATACCTATTCTTTCAGTTTTTCGGGCGGAGTCGAAAAAAACAGATTTGAACTAAGGTTTTCACAACTGTCGAATATAGAAAATATTTCAAATAGAGATATTATAGTTTACCCGAATCCGGCAAAAGATAAGATACAAATCATCTCAAATTCAGAAATAATTAATATAGAGCTGTCAGATATTTCAGGAAAAGTTTTAACACAAAAAAACAATGTTAAGGTTGTTAATATCGGACATTTAACTCCGGGAATTTATTTTCTGAAAATAACAACGAAAAACGGAATTCTTACAAAAAAAGTAATAAAAGAGTAAAAATTGCGGGCAGGTTTTATTTCAAAAAGAACTTGCCCCTGTTTTTATCAAAGCTGAAACTTAATTCTGAAATTTTTATGTTCTTTTGAAATTCGGGTTCTCGTTTTGCCGCAAAATTGGTATCCAAACAGTATTTTATTTCCGTGCCGTATCTCGGAAGCTCAAAATATGCTCCGATAAGCTCTTTTTTTAAATCGTAAGGTTTATGAAAAAATACATTCGCATTAATTTCCGGAAAAATGTCCGTAATTTCGGAAAAATGTTCATCGGAAAAATGGTAAAATTTTGGTTTATGTGAACTCATTTGTAAAATATCGTCGGCAAAATATGTATTAACGGCAATAATATCCTTTTTTTCAGCAGTTTTAAATAATGCAACTTCCGTTACCAAAATCCCGGCACCTGTGCCTTCGTCTTCAATTTTAACGTAACCGTTTTTAATATCAACCGTTGTTTCGCATTCGTTTATAAAACCGGCTTCGTCTTTTTTACTTTTGCATACCCACTTATTATTGCTTTCTTTCTGCAAATTGCACGGAACATCAATTAATTCCGATTTTTTCAGCAAATTAAAATAATCAACAATATTTAGTTTTTTTGTAACTTGTTCTGTTTTAACTGTATCAACAGTTGTTCTCGGTTTGTTTTTTTGAATATCCGGCTTTTCCGAAATTGTTTTTCCGGAATCTTCATTTTGTTTTTCCGTACAAAACGAAAAAAAGAATAAGAAAATAACAAGGAAAGCGATTTGATTTTTATTCATTATTAAAAAATTTATTTTTCGACACCGGCAATATATTGTCCGAATTTCAAGTCTCTTACGATAAAAATACCCTGAACGGCATCATATTGATATTGTTCGGCTTTTACGGGCTTAAATGCAGAATTTTCATCGGGACGGTACAACAAAACAATATCTTCGAACTCAACACCGAGGTTTTGCTCGTCGGAATTTACGTAAAACGTTCCTTCGGCTTTTATTTTTCCTTTTACGGCACCCTTTATGTCCCAATATTTCTCTTTTGAAATTTCATAATTTTCACTTTTCGGATTTGCGGGTTTTATGTAATTCATGACACTTTGCACAACGGCTTTGCCTTTAAGTTTCGTAATTAATATTGAAAAATCGGTATATCTGAAATCGTAATTTGCCGTATCGGAAAAAACTTTATAATTATCAAGCGTCGCATCGGCAATTTTTTCTTCCGGGTCAACAAAAATCGCAAGCGGTTTTGAGTTAAAAATCATACTGTAATTTTCGGATATCCCGGACATTTTTACTGTTTTTTTGATAATACCGGCATTTTCATCAATAAAATACAGTTCGATTTTATTATCGTTTCCGTAAAAATCTCTGGCTTTTAATCTTTGATTAACAGTAAAATCCGCACGGTATTTTTTCCCTGTTTCAGAAACCGAAAAATCGGAAATCGAAAAATGCGGAAATCCTTCGGTGTAAACCCAAGTGTCGAAAAAATCGTCAAGCGGAATTTCGGTATAATCGGCGATAAAATTTTTAAACTCGGCGGTTGAAACGGATTTATACGAAAAATGTTTAAGATAAGCCGTCAGGGCATCAAAAAATAAACTGTCGCCGAGAAACCCCCGCAAGGTGTGGGCAACATCGGCACCCTTGTCGTAAACGGTTGTTCCGTAAGTATAGTCGTGCGGAACACCGTAAACAGCTCGATATCCGTTATCAAAAATATGGGCTTGGGTAAGAACTTTTACATGATTTTCTCGCATAAAATCTTTAAAATCGTCTTTTCCGTAAACCTGTTCTTTAAAAAGTGCTTCGCAGTAAGTTGCCCAGCCCTCATTCAACCACATATCCTGCGACGTTTTGCAAGTTACGAGATTTCCGAACCAATGGTGTGAAAGTTCGTGTGCCATAAGTGTTTCGCGAAACAAGGTGCTGTCAACGGCATATTCCGGATATGCAATATTACAGACATGTTCCATCGCTCCGGATGTGAACGGCACTTCAACATAACCTACCCTGTCCCAAACATATTCGCCGAAATCGTTCTCAAATGTTCGTAATGCTTTATTCAAATTTTGAAAGGAAAATTCTGCATTGGCAAGATCTTCCGGATACATATACAAACTGACGGGAATTTCTCTGCCGGTAATGCTTTTGTAAACGGATTTTATCTCA
Organism: uncultured Chlorobiota bacterium; assembly: GCA_947311125.1. GTDB lineage: Bacteria > Bacteroidota > Bacteroidia > Bacteroidales > JAADGE01 > JAADGE01. The sequence goes on along the minus strand of CAMZKI010000237.1, from coordinate 800 downwards.
TCATAATCGGCAACGGCAACCGACACCAGGTAGGTCGGCACTTCTTGTTTTAATTTCCATGAAAAAGTGTGCGTATTATCCGAATTTTTCTTTTCGGAAACTAAAATACCCGAACAAACGGCGGTATATTTTTCGGGAACCGTAATATTAAAGTCAAAACTTGCTTTTTCCTCAAAATCATCAATGCACGGAAACCAAGCCCTGCCGAAAGATTGCGGGTCGGCTTCCATGCCTACGCCAATGTTATATGCCGAAGAATCCGTAAAGAAAAACCCGCCCCAGTCCAAATCTTCTTTCGGATATCCTTGATAATAGACAGTTACTTTCGTACAGCACTCCTCTTCCGGTTTTTTATGCTCGAACGGTATTTCAATAATTTTTCCGTTGTATGAAAAATTATTAATTTTTTCACCAAAAATAAAAACAGAATCAACTTCAAGCTTAAAAAGTTCTAATGTTATTTTTTGCAGCGATTCTTTATTCGGGCTCAGTTTTATCTCAGTATTACCGCCAATTTTTTTATTCTTAAAATCCGTAATATTCAAATTTATCGTATAGTGCAAAATGTCAACATCTTTACGAAAATCAACATTTTGAGAAAAACCGAAACTAACTGCAAAAAAAAACAAATAAAACAGAAGAAACTGTTTTTTATTTATTTCAATTCCGGTTACCGAATGATTTTTAATACCGTTCATTATATATCACTTTAATATCATAAAAATTTATTTTAATTCTGTTTTTTATCTTTTATTTCAGACATATACAAAATATTACGACAAAGTTATTCTTTAATTCTT
>CAMZKI010000236.1 GCA_947311125.1 uncultured Chlorobiota bacterium | reverse complement strand
AGAGAGAGAGAAGGGGATTAGATATGCAATACCGCCTACCGCACTTACGTCCGCAATGACGTCATCATTACAAAAACTATAACATCAATATGCTCTGCAACAGGGAAAAGCATTAAAATATTATTTTCGAGATAAAATATCTAACATAAAAGCATAAATTAAAGCTGTTTCTTTATATGTTTTATATCTTCCGGACATACCTCCGTGACCGGCGTCCATATTTGTAAACAAATATACAGGAGTATCAGCAGTGTTATATTCCCGTAATTTTGCCGCCCATTTTGCAGGCTCTCAATATTGAACCTGAGAATCGTGTAAGCCTCCGGTAATCAACATTGCGGGATAATCTTGTTTTTTTACGTTATCATAAGGAGAATAAGAAAGCATATACTTATAATATTTTTCTTTTTCGGGATTTCCCCATTCATCATATTCTCCGGTTGTCAGGGGTAATGATTTGTCAAGCATTGTAGTAACTACATCTACAAAGGGGACTTCGGAGATTATACCTGCATACAAATCGGGTCGCATATTAGAGACTGCCCCGGTAAGCAAACCTCCGGCACTTCCACCTTCGGCAAATGTCAATTCGGATGTTGAAAATCCTTTTTTATGTAAATATTCGGTGCATACTATGAAATCATCAAATGTATGCTTTTTATGTAATAATTTTCCGTCTTCATACCATTTGCGACCTAATTCCTGCCCTCCTCTTACATGTGCAACGGCATATACAAAGCCTCTGTTGAGCAAACTAAGCAAAGAGGGTATAAAGCTTGCGTCAATACTGTATCCGTAAGAGCCGTAGCCGTATATCAACATAGGATTTTTTCCGTTAAGTTTTAATCCTTTTTTATAAACTACGGAAATCGGTATTTTTATTCCGTCAGAAGTTGTTGCAAACAGTCGTTCTGATTTGTAATTATTTTTATTAAAATCTTTGCCTGCAAATTTCTCCTTTAAGAGTATCTTTTCTCCGGTTTTCATATTATAATCGTAATATGATACAGGTGTTGTCAGCGAACTGTAGCCGAATCTTAAAATATTCGTATCGAACTCGTCATTATCAGCTATCCAAATATCGTAAGGCTCTTCTTCAAAATTAAGATATTTGCTTTCGTTATTTTTAATGTTAATTACACGAAGTATTGTAAGCCCGTTTCCTCGTTCACTTACGACAAGATAATTCTTAAATACTTCAAAATCTTCAATAAAAACATTTTTATTATGCGGAACAACGGTTTCTGCATTTTCAATACCCGGGTTATTAAGCGAAGTTTTTAAAATTTTAAAATTTTCGGCATTGTCGATATTTGTAAGTATAAATAAATCTTTACCGTGAGGTTCGATATGATATTCGTGATTAGAGGAACGGGGAATAATTATTTTGAAATTGCCGTCAGGCTTGTTTGCATCAAGCAATCTGTATTCTGAAGACAGTGTGCTGACAGATACAAGAGATATGTATCTGTCTGACTTACTTTTTGAAACGGAAATATAAAATGTATCGTCATTCTCCGTATAAATTAATTTGTCATCTTCGGAAGACGTTCCTAATATATGCTTCCAAAGCTGATATTCTCTTAAAGTTTCCGAGTCCTTTTTTATATAAAAAACCGTTTTGTTATCATTTGCCCATACAAGTTCACCGTCGGTATCAGAAATTACATCTTTAAGGATTTCGCCTGTTTCAATATTTTTAAAGCGTATTTCATATTTTCGCCTTCCGAGCGTGTCGATGCTGTATGCCATCATTCTGTTATCATAGCTTATACTGAATCCGGCTACGTAAAAATACGGATATCCTTCTGCAAGCTCGTTTACGTTAAGCAAAATTTCTTCAGTATTTTGAAGGTTCTCTTTTTTTCTGCAATAAACAGGATGTTCCTTTTGTTCCGGATACCTCTGATAGTAGTAATATCCGTTATCTTTATACGGCACAGATATATCATCGGGTCTTATCCGTTCTGTGATTTCTTCAAATAAAAGCTGTTGTAATTCTTCAGTATGTGCCAACTTTCTTCTCAAATACTCATTCTCGTCTTCCAGATATTTAATTACTTTAGGGTTATTTCTTTGGTTCATCCAATAGTAATAATCAATGCGGGTATCTCCGAGATTTATAAGTTCTTTTTTTATTTTTTCGGCAACGGGAGCTTGAATTTCATCTTTAACTTTACAGGAAGTTGTCGTCATAATATAAGTGCTAATCAGAGTAAAAATAGTAAGATACCGTAATAATCTCATCCTTTTATTTTTTAAGGCTGCAAAATTAGATTTAATATTTTAAAAGTCGGTATTTTTGCTGTTAAATTATGACTTTAACGAAGTTCAAAGTTTTTTCCGAGATATTTCTCTCTTACTTCTTCATTTTCGGCAAGTTCTTTAGCTGTTCCGGATTTTAAAATTCTGCCTTCGTACAACAAGTAGGCTCTGTCGGTAATACTCAATGTTTCGTGAACATTATGGTCAGTAATTAAAACTCCTATATTTTTTTCTTTAAGTTTGGAGACTATTTTTTGTATATCTTCAACCGCTATCGGGTCAACACCGGCAAAAGGTTCATCAAGCAGAATAAAAGCAGGATCGATTGCCAGAGCACGAGCTATTTCCGTTCGTCTTCGCTCGCCTCCGGAAAGCTGTATCCCTTTGCTTTTTCGTATATGTTGAAGCCCAAACTCTTCAAGAAGTTTCTCTGTTTTTATTTTTTGCTCTTTACGCGAGAGATTTGTCATTTCAAGAACACTTAAAATATTATTTTCAACGGACATTTTACGAAACACCGATGCTTCCTGAGGCAAATAACCTATTCCCATTTTTGCGCGTTTATACATCGGCAGTGTCGTTATATCATTATTATCAATATAAATACGTCCTGCATTTGGTTTTATAAATCCGACAATCATGTAGAATGTAGTAGTTTTACCTGCTCCGTTGGGTCCGAGTAAACCTACGACTTCTCCTTTACTCACTTCCAGAGACACTCCTTTAACAACAGTTCTTTTGCCGTATTTTTTTATAACATTATCAGTATATAGTTTCATTTAAAAATCTGTTAAATACCGCTGAGTAAATATTTAACTGCAATTATACATTATTATTTTATTGTCCGATATAAAGAAATCTGCTTTTTTATACATATTTTTCTGAAATATTAATACAAAATTAATCTTT